>CAMLFF010000052.1 GCA_946479185.1 uncultured Sphingobium sp. | reverse complement strand
CCGTCGCAGGCGAAATCGTCGATGGCGAGGCGCAGGCGGGCACAGCGGGCGGCGTGAGCATCACCGAGCTGATCCATGATGCGCTGGCGGACGACAACATCAAGGCGCTCGTGCTGCGTGTTGATTCGCCGGGTGGATCGGCTGCTGCATCGGAAGATATTCGCGCCGCACTGGTCGAAGCGCGCACGCGAGGGTTGCCGGTTGTCGTCTCCATGTCCAATGTCGCGGCGAGCGGCGGCTATTGGGTGAGCATGGCGAGCGACATGATCTTCGCCGAACCTGCCACCATCACTGGCTCCATCGGCGTGTTCGGCATTTTGCCGAGCTTTGAGGAGACGCTGGCGAAGGCGGGCATCACCAGCGACGGCGTGAAAGCAACGCCGCTCTCGGGTGAGCCGGATGTCGTGGGCGGGGTCAGCCCGCAATTTGATCAGCTGGCGCAGGCCGGTGTCGAGGATATTTACGGCAAGTTCATTGGCCTCGTCGCCAAGGGACGCAAGCTTTCGCCGCAGCGCGTGGACGAGATTGCCCAAGGCCGCGTGTGGGATGGCGGCACGGCGCATCAGCTCAAGCTGGTCGATCGTTTCGGCGGCATCGATGAAGCCGTGGCCGAAGCAGCCCGGCGCGCGAAGCTGGATGGCGATGCCGCAACGGCGCGCTATTTCGATCCGCCCAAGGACACTTTCACGCAATTCCTCTCTACCCTGACTGGTGGTCAGGCCCGGGCTTCCGCGCGGCCAGTCGTGCGCGATTGGTTGAGCCATGCCGCATTACGCCAGCAAGGCATTGCGGCGCGTGTGGTTGCGGATTTGCGCGGGCTGATCGAGGGGCCATCGATCCGTGCCGATTGCCTTGAATGCCGCGCCTATGGTGCCGCACCGGTCGTCAATGCGCGTGAACAGGCAGGCTGGTTCGGCGCCTTGCTCAACTGGGCTGGCTTGCGCTGATGGGCGAGACGATCGCGGGCGGCTGCCTGTGCGGGGCTTGTCGCTATGAGACCACAGCCGAGCCGATCAATGTGCGCGTTTGCCACTGTCGCCTGTGCCAGCAGGCCATAGGCGCGGCGTTCAATGCCCGCGTTCTGGTGCAGCTGGAGGGGCTGACGATCAGCGGCCCGGTCGGCTGGCATCATAGCTCTGATGTGTTGAGACGGGGCTTTTGTACGCAATGCGGCACCACGATGTTCTCGGAGCGGGCTGAAAAGAAGATCATCGGGCTGACGATGGGCAGTCTCGACGAACCGGATCGCTTTGTGCCGACCGATCACATCTGGACATCAAGCAAGCAAAGCTGGCTGCCGCTTGCCGACGATGTGCCGCACTATTCCGAGGGTCCGCCTGCCTGATCGCTGCGTATTTTGCGGCCATTATACACCGGCAAGCCAAGGCCGCGCACAATGGCAACGGCGCGTAACGCAAATCCAGCCAATGCTGCGATGACGCTCGCAACGGGCGCGGGGACGGCGAAATAGATGAGCAGCGCATAGAGCCCTGCAGCAAGAGCGCCGGCCGTCACATAAATTTCTCGCCGCAGCAGGATCGATGGGACGCCCGCCAGCAGATCTCGAATGATGCCGCCCACGCAGGCGGAGATGACGCCCATCAGCACGGCAACAAAAGGATGAATGCCAAGGCTCATGGCCTTGGCTGTGCCGAACACCGCAAAGGCGGCGAGGCCGATCGCGTCCAGCCAGTCCAGCGCGCGTGCGCTCCACCAACGCTCAGGCGTTGAATAGACAAGCAGCGCGGCGCCAAGGCAGATCAGGGGCGGCCTCGCGTCATGGATCCAGAAAACGGGCGCGCCGATCAGCAGATCGCGCATGGTGCCGCCGCCCACGCCGGTGATCAGCGCAAAAAAGGCGAAGGTGACGAGGGTCTGGCGCAGGCGCGCCGCAGCGAGCGCGCCGGAGGCTGCAAACACGAATGCGCCCACAAGGCTGAGCATCGTGAGGAGTGATCCGATCGGCACATTGATAGTCGGCGGCAACATGGCGCTGGCCTTAGGCAATTTCGCGCGCGCTGGATATATCGGACGTGCCTGCGCTGTGCCGGGCGGCTATGGAGGCGACAATTCTCATCTGCGTCGCGGAGACTGACGTCATGACTCTATCACTGCTGGTTTTCTACGGCTCCTATCGCGAGACACGCGCGGGCATCCGGCTGGCTGATTATTGCGTGCGCACGCTCATGGGCCGCGGTCATGATGCCGAGCTGATCGACGCGAAGGCCGTGGGCTTGCCGATGCTGGACAAGCGCCTCTCCGATTATGAGCCCGGCACCGCACCCAAGGCGATGAGCGATCTCGCGGAGAAGATCAGCAAGGCGGATGGCTTTGTGTTTGTGACGGGCGAGTATAATTCGGGGCTGCAGCCCGGACTCAAAAATCTGGTCGACCATTATTATAAGGAATGGCGGCGGCGGCCGGTGGGCATCGCCAGCTATTCTGCAGGGCGGATGGCAGGCGCGCGCTCAAGCTATGCCTGGCACCCGACGCTCACGACCATCGGCCTTGCGGTGATCCCCGCGACGGTTGCGGTGGGCGGCATTACGGAGAGTCTGGACGAGCAGGGCCAGCCGATTGGGGCCGGTGGCGCGGCGCTTGAGCGTGGCTTCACTGGCTTTGCCGAGGAGCTGGAATTTTGGGCTGGTGCGGTGAAGGCCCAGCGTCAGGGCTGAGCTTTCAGGCCGTGATGCGCGTGCCGAACAGCGCAGTGCCAATGCGCACATGAGTCGCGCCCAGCATGATCGCCGTCTCGAAATCGCCGGACATGCCCATGGAGCGACCCTCAAGTCCGTGATCGCGCGCCAGCTTGTCGAGCAGCGCGAAATAGGGCGCGGCTTCCACATCGGCAGGGGGCACGCACATCAAGCCAGCGATGGGCAGATTGGCGGTGCGCGCTTCGGCAAGCAGGCGCGGCAGATCGGCAATGGCGCAGCCGCCCTTTTGCGCTTCCGCGCCGATATTGACCTGGACGAAGCAATCGCGCCGTTTGCCCAGCTTATCCATCGCATGGCCAAGCGCAGTGACGAGCGAGCTACGGTCGACCGAGTGAATCGCATCGAACAGCGCGACAGCATCCTCGGCCTTGTTGGATTGGAGCTGGCCAACGAGATGCAGCGCAATATCGGGATGAACCTCGCGCAGCATAGGCCATTTGCCCTGCGCCTCCTGCACGCGATTCTCCCCGAACAGGCGCTGGCCCGCCTCGATCAGCGGGGCGATCGCCTCGGCGGGGTGCATCTTGCTGATCGCGATCAGCGCCGCCGAGCCTGCCGGTCGCCCGGCGATCCGCTCGGTCTGGCCGATCAAGTCCCGCACGCCAGCCAGTCGCTGCGCTGCATTCATCTGGTTGCTATGCCCGTTCATCGGCGTTGCTATAAGAGGCGGCATGCGTAGAGGCCAAGGCAAATCGCCCAGTTCCAATCCATCCGTCTGGTTGATGACGGATGAACGGATCGCACAGGCGGATTTGCTGCGCGCAATTTCCCGGCTTCCGCGTGGATCGGCAGTGGTGGTGCGCCATTATAGCCTCGCGCTGGAAGAGCGGCGCGCGCTGTTCGATCGCTTACGGCAGGCAGCGCGACGGCGGGGGTGCGTTGTGCTGCTGGCGGGGGATGCACAGCTGGCGAAGCGTTGGGGCGCTGATGGCCATCATGGCAGGTCGCGCAGCCGAGCGATGGCGGGCAAGCACTGGCTGCATAGCGCGCCGGTCCATGATCATGCCGAGCTTATGGCAGCGGTGCGCAACGGAGCAAATGCCGTGCTGATCTCACCCCTATTCACCACCCGATCCCATCCCGGTGCATTCGCGCTGGGGCTGGCACGCTTTGCTGCGCTGGCCCGCCAGTCTCCCTTGCCGGTCATCGCGCTCGGCGGCGTGCATCCGCGCCATGCCCGCCTCGTGCGAATGCTCGGTGCCACCGGGTTCGCCGCGATTGACGGGCTGGTGCGCCCGCGCCGCCCTACTTCAACAGCGAGAGATTGATCGACTTGGCAATCGCCTCATAGCCAGCATCGGTGCCGTGCAGATGATCGCCGATATGATAGCCCGGGCGCATTTGCAGGGGATCGGCAGGATCGCGGAACGCCAGATCGAAATCCAGAAAACCATCGAACAGCTTGCCGGACCGGATGGCGGCATTGATCTGCTGACGCACAGCCTCGCCTTCCGGCGTCCAGTAAGTCGCGCCCTTGAAGGGGGCGATGGTGGCGCCGATCACCTTCACGCCACGCGCCCGCGCGCGTTCCACGATCTGCCGATAGCCAGCGATCATCGTCTCTGCGGTCACGATTGTGCCGTCGTGAAAGGGGTTGGGCTGACCAGTCGCCGCGGCACGCTGAGCGGCGCCAAAAGCAATGCCAAGATCGTTCACGCCCTCAAAGACGATGAGCGTGCGGACACCGGGAAGCGCGAGAATGTCGCGGTCGAGCCGCGCCAAAGCGCTCACGCCCATGCCGTCGCTCAAGATGCGATTGCCGCTGATGCCCTGATTAGCGATGCCCCATTTGCCGGGCGTCGCCGCAGAGAGCCGCGCGGCGAGATAGTCGGGCCAGCGGCGGTTTGCCCCCACCGTGGAGCCGACGCCGTCCGTGATCGAATCGGCCATCATCGCGATCGTGCCCGCGCCCTTGATGGCATCCACCTCGATCGCGGCGAGGAAGGGGCGGTTCTGGAGCGTTTGCACCGGCGTGAAGGCTTTGCCGAGATGATTGCCCGGCGGCGAAACGAGCATCTTGTCCAGCCCAACCTGATGGCAGGTGCATGGGCCAGTCTCTCCGGGCACATAAATCTGGAGCGACAGGTGGGCCAGATCGCGCGTGGGCAGGGCAATGTAGTCGCTCAGCAACGGCGCGCCGGGCGCAATCGCTGCAGTCGGCTTGCCCGCAAAAGCGAGCATATGGGCCGAGCCCGGCACTTCCTTCCCATCCGTATCGAGTAGGGAAACGCGCGCACCGCCAATTTCGAGCGCTTTCTCGCCATAGAGATTGGTGAGGCGCACCCGCATCGCTTTGCCCCCTGCCGAGATGCGCAGGCTCTGCACCAGCGTCTGATTCTTGAACGAGGGCGCCGCCATCAATGGGCCGAGCGAGGTCATTGGGCCATTGTTCATGGGCCGGACGGGGGCCGCCGACCAGGTGGTGATCCAGTCCGCCCGGGCAGGCGCAGCAGCCAGCACGAGCGTGCTCGCCAACAGAAGGGCGCTTAAACGCGAGGCCGCCGAAACGCTGTTCCTGGATTGCTTTGAAGTCACGATCATCCCCGCCCTATTGTCTCGGCTCTTGGTAAGCCGTGCGCGGGAAATGAGGCCGGGAGCGCGCGCCTGTCAATGGCGGATATGCTGGGCAAGTGGGGCTATGCGGATCACAACAGGAAAGCAGCCAAGCGCCAAGGCCTGGCCGCGCTGATCCCGCGACGTGTTGCTTAGTTCAGACTATGAAGCCCAATCAGAACTTGAAGGTGGTGCCGACGTAAACGGCCTGGCTGTCCTGCGTCTGATCCGTGATCGTCGGCGCAAGGCGGTTGTTTGGACCGCGATAGCGCAGGCCAGCCTTCAGGTTCAGGTTGCGCGTCAGCGAGTAGCTGCTCGAAAGATCGACAGCATAGCTCTGCTCGGTGCCGAGCGTGGCTGGCGTATCATCAACCGGCGATGCCACAACGCCTTCACGCTGCTGCACTTGCAGGTTCGTCGAGAAACGCTCCTGCTTGGGGCGCAGGGTGAAGTTTGCGACTGGCTCCGTGATCGACTTCTCGATCATCGGGGCAAGCTTGGCAGGTTCGTAACGGCCATTGCTGACGAACTGCGTAAAGCCCTTCGTGGCGCCCAGTCGATAAGCGACCGAGGCAAGGCCCAGATTAGGCAAGAGACGCTCGGACTTGCGATCCGAGGTCAGGGCGCCCGGTGTGCGAACGAGAATGGTCAACGACCGATTGCCGTTGATCGAGCCGCTGGTGGGCGTGAAGCGGAAACCACGGCTCTGCGATTCGCGGGCGGCCTGGGTATAGGCCTTGGCGAGCGAGCCATTGCTGGTGACGGGGGTGAAGGAACCGATGCTGCCGAGCATCTTGAGCGAAACCGGCGAATTGCTGGTTTCCTGCTTGGCTGAGCCGAGCACGGCGGAGAGCGCTGGCGACAAGGCGAGCGAACAGGTGGCTGCAATCGCCCCCAATGCCGCTATTCTACCTTTCGTCAAACGCACTGTCTCAACTCCCTTTACAAACGACTGATCGGTTCTGCCGACTCCATCGCTCTGCATACTTAATAGCATGGGGTAAGTGACGGAACTAGCGCTCCGGATAAAAAGCCAGGAGCGTGGCTATTTATACACAGTGCGCCCGGTGGACCGTCTTGCAACCCCGTGCCCAAAACCATCGTTCAGCTGCCCGTGAAAATCAACTCATCATTGCGCGGGATGTTCCCGCGCTGGATTATGACGGGCGAGGGGCAGCATCTGCGCTATTCGGCATGAGATTGCCGTCGCGGGAATTCGGCTACTTGTGTGGCAGGCGGGGGTGACTATAGAGGCTGATCGACAGGGATCCCGGTTTTGCCGGACATCACAGGAAACGGAGCGCATGGTTCTGAGCGAACATAAGAGACTGAAGGGCGGCTTGCTGCTGGCGCTTTCATGCAGCCTGCTGGCGGCCTGCGGTGGAGGCAAGGATCGCCCCAAGGCCGATCTCGCCGAATCGCGCGTGACGAACATTGGCATCAATGGCTATCTCTGGCGCGCAAGCCTGGAGACGGTGGCCTTCATGCCGCTGCTCCAGACCGATTCCAACGGCGGCGTGATCCTCACCGACTGGTATATCAATCCGGCAGCCGCCAATGAGCGGATGAAGCTGACCGTGACGATCCTGGACCAGGATCTGCGGGCAGACGCGCTGCGCGTTGCGGCGAGTCGCCAGACGCTTCAGGGTGGCCAGTGGATCGATGCACCCGTGCAGGCCGCGACCACGCAGAAGCTTGAAGAAATCATCCTGACGCGCGCCCGCGATCTGCGCCGCCGCGCCATTAACGGCTGAACTGCCTCAGTCCGGCACCCCGCCCTTATGTCTGGCAGGGTCCGGGCGGGCTGCCATTGAAATGAGGCAAATGTGAGCGATAGACGCTTCAATCCCGCACAGGCTGACGCGCGCTGGCAAGCGGTGTGGGACGATCGGCAAAGCTTCAAGGCGGGCGCCCGGGCGGGCGCGCCGAAAAGCTATGTGCTGGAGATGTTCCCTTACCCCTCCGGGCGCATCCACATCGGCCATGTCCGCAACTATTCGATGGGCGATGTGCTGGCGCGTTTCCGCCGGATGCAGGGCCATGATGTGCTGCACCCGATGGGCTGGGACGCCTTCGGCATGCCGGCCGAGAATGCCGCGATGGAGAAGAAGGTCCATCCCGGCGACTGGACCCGCGCCAACATCGCATCCATGAAGGCGCAATTGAAGCGTCTTGGCTTTGCGCTCGACTGGAGCCGCGAGCTGGCAACCTGCGAGCCGGATTATTACGGCCATGAGCAGGCGCTGTTCATCGACCTGTATCAAGCGGGCCTTGTTTATCGCAAGGAAAGCGCGGTGAATTGGGACCCGGTCGACATGACCGTGCTCGCCAATGAGCAGGTGATCGATGGACGCGGCTGGCGCTCCGGCGCATTGGTCGAGAAGCGCAAACTCTCCCAATGGTTCCTCAAGATTACCGACTTTGCCGACGAGCTGCTGGACGGTCTCGATTCGCTGGATAAGTGGCCGGACAAGGTGCGGCTGATGCAGGAAAACTGGATCGGCAAATCGACCGGCATGCAGTTCCACTTCGCGCTGGATAAGCCGGTGGATGGCATCGAGACGTTGGAGGTCTTCACCACCCGGCCTGATACGCTGTTTGGCGCAAGCTTCGCCGCGATTGCCGCCGATCACCCGATCGCGCTCGCACTGGCGCAGGACAATGCTGACCTTGCCGCTTTTGCCGAAGAGTGCCGCCGCACGGGCACCGCAGCCGCAGATGTGGAGACGCAGGAAAAGAAGGGCTTCGATACCAGCCTCTCCGTGACCCATCCGCTCGACCCCGAGTGGAAGCTGCCGCTGTTCGTCGCGAACTTCGTGCTGATGGATTATGGCACGGGCGCCATTTTCGGCTGCCCGGCGCATGACCAGCGCGATCTTGATTTCGCGCGCAAATATATGCTGCCGGTGGAGCGCGTCGTCGCGCCTGCGGGTGATGAGACCGTGCCCATCCATGATGAGGCCTATACCGGCCCCGGCAGGTTGGTGAATTCGCGCTTCCTTGACGGCATGAGCGTTGAGGACGCCAAGGCGGAAGTCATTCGCCGCGCGGAGGCCGAGGGCTGGGGCAATGGCACCACCGTGTGGCGCCTGCGCGACTGGGGTGTCTCCCGCCAGCGCTATTGGGGCACGCCGATCCCCTTCATTCACTGCTCTGATTGCGGCGTCGTGCCGGTGCCCAAGGATCAGTTGCCTGTGGTGCTGCCCGAGGATGTCAGCTTTGACATTCCAGGCAATCCGCTGGATCGCCACCCGCACTGGAAGCATGTCGATTGCCCAAGCTGCGGCAAGCCAGCCGTGCGCGAGACGGACACGCTCGATACCTTTGTGGATTCGAGCTGGTATTTCATCCGCTTCGCCAGCCAGCCATCCGATCAGCCATTTGACCGCGCCGAAGCCGAGAGCTGGCTGCCGGTGGGGCAATATATTGGCGGCATCGAACATGCGATCCTGCATCTGCTCTATGCGCGCTTCTGGACGCGGGCGCTGGCGCATATCGGCAAGATCGGCATGGCCGAGCCGTTCGAGAGCCTGTTCACGCAGGGCATGGTCACGCATGAGACTTATGCGCGCAAACAGGGCGAGGACTTGCCGCCGCTCTATTATGCGCCGACCGAAATCGAGCGCACGGGCAATGGCGCGACGCTGATTGCCGATGGCGCGCCGGTCGAGGTTGGCCGCGTGATCAAGATGTCCAAGTCCAAGAAGAATGTCGTGGACCCGGACGAGATCATTGAGCGCTATGGCGCCGATGCCGTGCGCTGGTTCATGCTGTCGGACAGTCCGCCCGAGCGCGATCTGCCGTGGAGCGAGGCGGGCATCGAGGGCGCGTGGCGCTTCGTCAACCGCTTGTGGCGCATCTTCGGGCAGGTGAGCGATGCGGGTGATGGCGCGAGCGACAAGGCGCTGGACCGCAAGCTGCACCAGACCGTCGATGGTATCGCAAAGGATATTGAGGCGCTGGCCTTCAACAAGGCTGTGGCGAAACTCTACGAGCTGGCCAATGCCATTGAGAAGGCGGCGCCCTCCGCAAGCCGGGTCGCGGCGATTCGCGCGCTTACGCTGCTGGTGGCGCCGATGACGCCGCATCTGGCCGAGGAAGCCTGGGCGGAGATGGGTGGCGAGGGTCTGATCGCCGACGCCATGTGGCCGCCTGTCGATCCGGCCTTGCTGGTGGATGATGAAGTGACCATTGCCGTGCAGGTGCAGGGTAAATTGCGCGATACGCTCATCGTGCCCAAGGGGACCGACAAGGCAACGCTGGAGAGCCTCGCGCTCGCCGCGCCGGGCGTGATCCGCACACTGGATGGCGCGACCCCGAAGAAAGTGATTGTCGTGCAGGACCGTCTGGTCAATCTAGTCATCTGATGCACAGGATCATCCTCAGCCTCGCCCTGCTCATGGGCCTTACCGCTTGTGGCTTGCAGCCTATGTATGCGGGCGGCCGCAGTGGCGCGGCGGCGCAGGCATTGGCTGGCATCGAGGTGCAGCCAATCCCCGGCAAGGGCGGCTGGCTGATGCGCAATGCGCTGAATGATCGGCTGGCTGCGATGGGCGAGGGCGCGCCGCGCTATCAGCTCAAGGTACAGCTGGACGATCAGATCGAGGGTCTGGGTGTGCGCGCCGATGATACGGTGACGCGCGAGCGGCGCACCTTGCGCGCGCGCTATCAGCTGATCGACACGCAGGATGGCGCGACTTTGCTGGATGAGACGAGCGGCTGGGACGCCGGTATCGACGTAACCAGCAGCGAATATGCGACCGTAGCGGCCGAAGAGACCGCGCTGGAGCGGCTGACCGAGATCGTCGCCGACCGTGTGCTCGCGCGGGTTGCGCTGCGCGCGCGCCAGTGATCTTATATGGGGCTTAGATGAGCCTGCGAGCGGATAATCAGGCCGCGCTCAAGGCGCTCGATGCGCCCGCTCCCAACATTCGCCTCTATCTGCTCTACGGCCCGGATGAGGCAGGGAGCGAGGCGCTGGCCGCACGCTTCGGCAAAGGGCTGGGGAAGGGCGCCGAGCGGATCGACCTGGATGGCGCGACGCTGCGCAGCGACCCCGCCCGTCTTTCCGATGAAGCGGCTGCCATCTCCATGTTTGGCGACAAGCGCTGGATCCGTGTGCAACCGGCAGGCGAGGAAGTGCTCCCCGCTGTCGAGGCGCTGCTGGACACCTCCGTTACAGGCGAGCCGGTGGTGCTCATCGCCGGCAATCTGCGCAAAACCAGCAAATTGCTCACCCGCTGCGAGGCTGACAAGGCTGTCGTCTCCATCGTCAGCTATGCGCCGGAAGGCCGCAATGCCGAGCAGCTCGCCGTCACGATGGCGCGCGAGCTGGGGCTGGAGCTACCCGGCGATCTGGCGCGGCGGCTGATTGCGCTGACCGGCGGTGAGCGAGGGTTGCTCGCGGGCGAGGTCGAGAAGCTTGCGCTCTATTTGGATGCGAGTCCCGAGGAGCCGCGCGCGGCCACCGCGGAGGCGCTGGATGCGCTGGGCGCGGAAGGCGGCGACCAGCAATTGTTCAAGGCGGCGATGGTCGTCCTCTCCGGCAATGTGCGCGGCACCGAGCATGAGATGGCACGTCTGCGACAGACAGGCAGCTCGCTCGCGGGCCTGCTGCGCATCACGCTCCAGCGCGCCATCGGCATTGCGCAGGGGCAGGCCGGACAAGGGCAACGCTTTGGCGGGCGGGGCGATGAAGACGTCGCCGCGCGCTGGAACGGCGACAATCTCGACAAGGCAATCCAGCGCATGGCTGAAGCCGAGCGCACCAGCCGCCTCTCGCATCAGATCGGCGAGACGGTGGTGGCGCAAGAGCTTATCAACGTCGCGCGATTAGGCGCCCGAGGCCGCTGACAGCGCGTCGAGGGAAGGCCTCGACAGACAAGAATTTGCTCGCGTGCTGCAAAGCAGCAATCACTGCAAGCCGCTACACTCCCATCAGTAATTGCGTTTTCCTACGTGGAAAAGTCAGCATGAAGGTGATGAGATGACGCTTCTGACCGACCAGTTTTTCGATAGCTTCGCCTCTTCGGTCCTGCCGACAGCCGAGGCAGAAACGCTGCCGCCGGAAGTCTATACCAGCCCGGAATTTTACGCTTTCGAGAAGGATGCGCTTTTCTATCGTGAATGGCTGTGTGTCGGTCGCGATGAGTGGGTGCCGAAGGCGGGCGATTTCTTCACCGCCACCCATGCCAATGAGCCGATCATCATCTCACGCGGGCGCAATGGCGCGCTCAACGCCCTGTCCGCCGTGTGCCAGCACCGCGCGATGCTGGTGGCGGAAGGCAAAGGCAATACGCGCGGCTTCACCTGCCCCTATCATCATTGGTCCTATGATCTTGATGGCAAGCTGGTCGGCGCCCCGGCGATGGGCAAGACCTGCAATTTTGACAAGACGCGCTACAATCTCCCCAAGCTGCAGGTGGAGATGTGGCACGGCTTCATCTTCGTGAATTTCGATGCGGATGCGCCTTCGCTCGCCGCCCAAATGGGTCCGCTGGAAGCTGTTGTGGCCAATTTCGATATGGCGGCGTTGCGTGGTCCTGAGCCATTCTCCCACGAATATGGGTGGAACTGGAAGGTGCAGTTCGAGAATAATAATGATGGCTATCATGCCAGCCGCTTGCATCAGGGCCTGCACGATTTCGTGCCGAGCGAGCTTGCCAGCTTCCCTGAAGTGCCGCGCGAGACGGCGGGCTATTATCGGCTGAACGGCTCCACCCACCCCAATGCCAGCTTCAATCCGACCGAGAAGGCGCTGTTCCCGGTATTCCCGGCGCTGAGCGAGGAGGAGCAATCCCGGCTGCTGTTCGTCAACCTGCCGCCCTCGCTCTCGCTGGTGATGCTCAATGATGTGGTGATCTACCTCATCATGGATGCGCGCTCACCGACCACGCACGGGCTGACCTTCGGCAGCCTCTACCATCCGAGCGCGCTGGAAGATCCCGAGTTTGAGGCGAAGCGCAAGATCAATGACGATCATACCGGCGGCATCGTCGCGCAGGATCTGCATGTCGACCTGCTCATCCAGCAGGGGCTAGGATCCAAATTCGCACCGCGTGGCCGCTATAGCTGGCAGGAAGATGCGCAGCGACAGCTCAATGTTTGGCTGGTCGATCGCTACACCAAGGAATGGGAGCGTCGCCGCGGCCCATCCGCGCCCGTCACCCGGCTGGACGCGACGTCCTGAGCCAAGACCTCGGCCAAATTAGGCGACCAGCGGCCAAAATCAAAAGATTGTTCGCGCCAGCAACAGCGGCGCACCGGCCGCTGCGCTTAGCCAGAGGCACGGACCGACGCACTTCACTCCCCAGAGGCTGACATGACCAATTCACTGATTTTCTTCGATATCCCGGCATCCGACCCCAATGCCGCGGGCGAATTTTACGCCGAGGTGTTCGGCTGGGAGAATGATCCGCGCCCGATGGGCAAATATCATCGCATGGTGCCGGGCGGCTTCTTCAAGAAGAAGGATGGCACGGATAGCGAGATTGGCAATCTGCACATGGGCATTGCCGATGCCGCGAATATGCGCCCGCATCCTAACCCAGAGGGCGTAGAGCCACGCACCATCGCCACGGAAGGCCGCAAACCGCGCATCTGGGTGCTGGTGAGCGATGATGATACGTCCGACCGCATCCTCGACACTGCCGTGCGGCTGGGCGCGACGATCCTGTGGCGCAACCATTATTGGGCCGAGTTCAACGGCTTCAACGATTGCTTCGTCGATCCATGGGGCAATGAAATATTGCTGTGGGGCAAGGCGGGCGAAAACCCCGAGATTCCGGACGATTTCACACGCGAATAAGCGGGCCGGGCGTTGGCGGAACAATATGTTGTGCGCGGTCATGCAAGACCGCGCCGCCGCTCCTCTCCTAGCCTTGGGTCAACGGGTGCAGTCACCCACTCCGGCAATCGCGAGGCATAAGGTGCAGATCGACTTTTCAGCGACAATGAATGTGGGACAAGCTCAATGAGCCGACTTCCCATCGTCTTTTACGGCCATGGCAGCCCGATGATCGCGCTCGAGAAGAGCGACACGACCGCCGCCTGGCGCGTGATCGCGCAGACCATCGGCACGCCCAAGGCGATCTTGTGCATCTCCGCGCACTGGCTCACGCGGGGCACGGCGGTGACGGCGATGGCACAGCCCCGCACCATCCATGATTTCGGCGCCTTCCCGCAGGCGCTGTTCGACATGCGCTACCCCGCGCCGGGCAGTCCGGCACTGGCGCAGCGCGTGGTCGATTTGCTTGCGCCGCTGCCGGTGCGGCTGGACGAGGAATGGGGGCTGGATCATGGCACCTGGACCGTGCTGCACCATGCCTATCCCGATGCGGACATTCCGGTCGTGCAATTGAGCATGGATGTGAACGCCACACCCGCGCAGCATTGGGAGATCGGCAAGATGCTGCGCCCGCTGCGTGATGAAGGCGTGCTCATCCTGGCGACGGGCAATATCGTGCATAATCTGCCCGCCATGGACTGGGAAAATCCGGACGCGCCGCCTTATCCATGGGCGGAGCGGTTCAACCAGACGATGCTCGATGCCGTCATGGCAGACGATCCGCAGGTGGTCATCGATTTCGAGGCGCTGGGCGATGATGCCAAGCGCGCTGTGCCTACGCCCGATCATTTCTGGCCGCTGCTTTATGCGCTGGGTGCGCGCGAGCCGGGCGAAGTGGCACAGCTCCACCCCAATTTCATCCATCACAAATCGCTCGGGATGACCAGCATCCTGATCGGCGCCTGATCCG
>CAMLFF010000051.1 GCA_946479185.1 uncultured Sphingobium sp. | reverse complement strand
CGCGGGCAAATCCACGAGCCTGCGCACATTGGAGGATGCGGGTTGGGAGACGGTGGACAATCTGCCCCTCATGCTGCTCGACCGGCTGCTCGCCGCCCCCGTGGCGGAAGGGCACGAGGCGTGTGACGCCCGTCCGCTGGCCATTGGTATCGACACAAGAACGCGTGGTTTCTCCACGGACACGATCCTGTCCGTCATCGCCTCATTGCGTGACACACAGCTGTTCAATGTCGAAATGCTGTTCCTTGATTGCTCCGGTTCCGTGCTGGAGCGACGCTATGCCGAAACGCGCCGTCGACACCCCCTCGCGCTCGACCGGCCCGCATCGGATGGCATCGCGCGCGAGCGCGAACTGCTCGAGCCTCTGCGCCGCGCGGCTGAGCATCTGATCGATAGCAGCGACCTCACCAGCAACAGCCTGCAGCAGGCGATCCGCCAGCGTTTTGCCGGCAGTTTCGAATCGACGCTGACCCTGCTCTCCTTTGGCTTTGCGCGTGGTGTGCCCCGCAATGCCGATCTCATGTTCGATGTGCGCTTCCTGCGGAACCCCTATTGGGAGGAGACGCTGCGTGATCAGACCGGCCTTGATGAGCCGGTGCGCGACTATGTGATGGCTGACCCGCTGTTCGAGGCCGCTGTCGGCCAGATCGAGGCGCTGCTCAACACGATTTTGCCGCGCTACAGCGAGGACGGAAAAGCCTATGTCACGATCGCTTTCGGGTGTACGGGCGGTCGCCACAGATCCGTTTGCGTGACAGAGGAAATTGCAGTGCGCTTGCGCAAGGCTGGCTTTTCGCCCACGATTGGGCATCGCAACCTGGAATCGGTGCAATTGGACGCCTATGAAAACCGGCGCCAAAAACCAATAGAATCACTTGAAGGGCGGGGCGCACTTACACCATGATTGGACTGGTGCTTGTAACGCATGGCGGTCTTGCGACTGAGTTTCGCGTAGCCATGGAACATGTTGTTGGACCGCAGGAGGCTGTCGAGACAGTCTGCATCGGGCCGGAAGATGATATGGAAGCGCGGCGCGCAGACATTGCAGCGGCCGTGCAGCGCGTGGATTCTGGCCTGGGCGTCATCCTGTTGACGGACCTGTTCGGCGGCACACCCTCGAACCTTGCCATCTCACTGCTCAAGGCAGGCCATATCGAGGTGATTGCAGGGGTTAATCTGCCCATGCTCATCCGGCTGGAGAGCGCGCGTCGCAACATGAGCGTGACGCAGGCCGTGGCCGCCGCGCGGGAAGCCGGGCGCAAATACATCAGCGTTGCCTCTGAACTGCTCGGAGATGCCACATGAGCGACGGCCCGCACTCCCTCACCGTTCGCATCGCCAATAAACGCGGCCTTCATGCCCGCGCGAGCGCGAAGTTCGTGACGCTGGCAAGCGGGCTCAAGGCAACCATCACCGTCAGCAAGGATGGGCATGATGTTGTCGGCACGTCCATCATGGGCCTGATGATGCTGGGCGCGGCGATGGGCGATGACATCATGATCTCCGCAGCGGGCGAGGATGCGGCAGGCGCGCTCGCCGCCGTGACGGAGCTGGTCGAGAACCGCTTTGGCGAAGAATAGGGCTGTCGGCCTCCCCCTGTCTTTCCCTGCTATAACGTACTGATCCCCATGCCCCGCGAAATCACCGGATTTTCAAACCCTCTCGTCAAGCGCGTGCGCGGCCTGCGCGAGAAGAAGCTACGCAAGCGCGAGGGACTGTTTCTGGCCGAGGGCCTGCGCATCCTGACCGAGGCGCGCGAGCAGGGCTACCTGCCCGAGATGCTCTTCCTCGCGAATGATGCCCGCCCCCACCCGCTGGCGCAGACGCTCATTGATGATGTAGAGGCAGCCGGGGGCGATGTAATCCTCACGCCCGCCGATATTTTGAGCAAGATCTCCGGCAAGGATAATGCCCAGACGGTCGTGGGCGTCTATCCAGATCGCCTCACGCCGCTCGAAGCGCTGGACCGGACCGCCGCGCCGATATGGCTGGTGGCCCAAGCCATGCGCGATCCCGGCAATCTTGGCACGCTCATGCGGATCGGAGATGCCGTTGGGGCTGGCGGCGTGATCCTCATCGATGATTGCGTGGACCCCTTCTCGGTGGAGACGGTGCGCGCGTCGATGGGCGCGATTTTCACGCAGGCGCTGGCCCAATCGACATGGCCGGAGTTTCTGGCGTGGCTGCGGAGCGGCGTTGGGCAGCTTGTCGGCACAAGCCTCAATACCGAGACCGACTATCAGGCACCGCAATATACGCCGCCCACGTTCCTCCTGATCGGAAATGAGGCGCGGGGCCTGCCGGAGGATTATGAGGCGCAATGCGACCTGCTGGTGAAGATGCCGATGCTTGGCAGAGCAGATAGTCTGAACGCCTCCGTCGCGGGCGCTGTGATGGCCTATGAAGTGCTCAACCAGTTGCGCCGCCGCTAAACTGGCGAGAAGTTTACTGGCGCAAGCGCAACTATCGCATTAACGGCACTCCATCGGCAGGCATAAGCGATCCTGCCGCCAAGGGGAGCGATGGGGATGAGCGAAACAAAAGCCGCAAACGAGCCGCAGCGGAGTGGACTCTCCGCGATGTTCGCGCATCGCCGCGTGTTAACCGCAAGCCTTGCTGGCACGACGGTCGAATTTTACGATTTCTATATATATGCGACAGCCGCGAGCCTTGTCTTCGGCCCGCTCTTTTTCCCCTCCACGTCCCCGACCGCCCAGTTGATGGCCGCTTACGCCAGCTTCGCCCTCGCCTTCCTCGCCCGACCGCTCGGCGCTGCGGTGTTTGGCCATTATGGCGACCGGATCGGACGCAAATCCACGCTCGTGGCCTCGCTGATGCTGATGGGGGGATCGACCTTCCTCATCGCCTTTCTGCCGACCTACGCGATGATCGGCTGGCTCGCGCCGCTGCTGCTGTGCATCCTGCGTTTCGGCCAAGGGTTTGGCCTTGGCGGCGAATGGGGCGGCGCGGCTTTGCTGGCTGTCGAGAACGCCCCGCCCGGCTGGCGTGCCCGCTTCGGCATGATGCCGCAATTGGGTGCGCCGCTGGGCTTCATCGCCGCCAACGGGCTGTTTCTTCTGCTGGGCCTATGGCTCACGGAAGCCGAGTTCATGGCCTGGGGCTGGCGCCTGCCCTTCATCGCCAGCTCCGTGCTGGTGATTCTGGGGCTGTGGGTCCGCCTTAAGCTGACTGAAACGCCGGAATTCGCGGCCGCCCTGGAAGCCGAAGCGCCGCCAGCCATCCCGCTGGCCGAACTGATGACCAAGCATGGCCGCGCCACCATCGCCGGCACGCTCGCGGTCGTTTGCTGCTTCGCGCTCTTCTATATTTCGACCGCCTTCTCGCTCGGCTATGCGACCGTGAACATCGGCATGGATCGCGAATCCGTGCTGCTGATCCAGCTTGGCGCAATCGTGCTGCTGGCCGTGGGCATTATCGTGGCAGGCTGGTGGTCGGATATGCGCTCGGCAAGCAAGGTGCTGATTGCAGGTTGCGCCGCGACAGTGCCGCTCGGTTTCATCTTCGGTACGGGCTTTGATGCTGAGACGCCCTTCGCGCTATTCATGGTACTGGCGGTCGCGCTGTTCCTGATGGGCTTCACCTATGGACCGCTTGGCGAATGGCTGACAGCTTTGTTCCCTGCGCGCGTGCGCTATTCAGGATCGTCCTTCGCCTTCAACGTCGGCGGTATCATCGGCGGCGCGCTGGCGCCGATGGCCGCGCAATATCTGGTGTCATCGCATGGGGTAAGCGCGGTCGGGCTTTATCTCAGCGCCGCTGCGGTCATCAGCCTGATCGGGCTGGTGTGGCTGGCACCACCTGAAAGTCGCTCCAAATAGGGAGCGCCCGCTGACGGAGCGCTCCCCTCAAATCATCAAGCCAGCGCGCCGTGGCAATGCTTATACTTCTCACCTGACCCGCATGGGCACTGCGCATTGCGGCTGATTTCCATATCTGCATAAGGGTTGCCCTCGGATGCCAGCGGCGTGAGCGCAACGCGCGGGATCGTCGTGGTAATGAAGCCACGGCTGGCCGCGTCGATATCATTGCTGTCATCCTCGCCCGTGAACGGATCGATATGGCTGGTGAGGAAGTCCGGCAACTCGGGCAACGGCGGAACGGTCGGGTCCTGCATCTGGAACTGCACATTGCTGATCGTGTTGGAAACATCTTCACGGATGCTCTCCAGCATGCGCTCGAATAGCGCGAAGGCTTCCTGCTTATACTCATTGATCGGCGTCTTCTGAGCATAAGCGCGCAGATGAACGACCTGACGCAGCGCATCGAGCGTCGCCAGATGCTCCTTCCAGTGATGATCAAGATTTTGCAGCAGGATGCTCTTCTCGATCTGCGCCCATGTCTCGGGTGCAATATCCTTCGCCTTGTCGGCCAGCGCCTCATCCGAGATGGCAATGAGCCGCTCGACGAACAGCTCGGAATCGACAACATCTTCCTTCAGCCAACCGTCGATATCCGGCGTGAGCGCCATCACGCTCGCGAGCCGCTCCTTGAGCTGCTCGACATTCCACTGCTCGGGATAGGTGCCGGGCGGGCAAGCGCTCGCCACGATGTCGTTAATCGTCTCATGCCGCATGTCGGTCAGCACATCGCCCACCGTATCGGCATCCATGATGTCGCTGCGCTGCTCATAGATAACCTTGCGCTGGTCATTCATCACGTCATCATATTCGACGACCTGCTTGCGAACGTCATAATTGCGCTGCTCGACCTTCTTCTGCGCGGTCTCGATGGCCTTGCTCATCCATTTGGAGGGAGGCAGCGCCTCGCCATCCTCAAGCGATGAGCGCATCATGCGGGCAAACAACGTGTCCGGCCCGAAGATACGCAGCAGATCATCATCGAGGCTGAGATAGAAGCGGCTGAGCCCGGGATCGCCCTGACGGCCTGACCGACCACGCAGCTGATTGTCGATGCGGCGGCTCTCGTGACGCTCCGTGCCAAGCACGAACAGACCGCCGGCAGCCAACACTTCCTGACGCTCCGCCTCGATCTCAGCGGCGATATTCGCAATCGCGGCCTCGCGCTCAGGGCCTTGCGGCATGTCCTTGATCTCATCTTCAATGCGATATTCAAGGTTGCCGCCAAGCTTAATGTCCGTGCCGCGGCCGGCCATGTTGGTGGCGATCGTCACCGCGCCAAGGCGGCCCGCCTGCGCCACGATCCGCGCTTCCTGCTCATGGAAGCGGGCGTTGAGCACCGCATGGGGCACATTATCCTCATTGAGGAATTTGGAGAGCATCTCCGACTTCTCGATGGACACCGTGCCGACCAGCACGGGCTGGCCCTTGGCCTGATGCTCGCGAATCGTGTTGGCGATGCCGCGGAACTTATCTTCCAGCGACTTGTAGAACAGATCCTGTTCATCCTGACGCTGCACCGGCACATTGGTCGGGATCGTCACGACGCTCATCTTGTAGATATCGAAAAATTCTGGCGCTTCGGTCGATGCCGTGCCGGTCATGCCCGAGAGCTTGGGATACATGCGGAAATAATTCTGGAAGGTGATCGAGGCGAGCGTCTGATTCTCAGGCTCAATGTTCACATCTTCCTTGGCTTCCACGGCCTGATGCAGGCCATCGGACCAGCGGCGGCCATCCATCATGCGCCCGGTAAACTCATCGATAATGACGACCTTGCCGTCCTTCACGATATAATCAATGTCGCGGCGGAACATGAAGATGGCGCGCAGGGCCTGGTTCACATGGTGGACGACCTGCGTATTCTCGAAATCATAGAGGTTCGCGCCTTCGAGCAGGCCGGCATCCTCGAGCATCCGCTCGACCTTCTCGGTGCCATCCTCGGTCAGGACGATGCTGCGCTGCTTCTCGTCCTTCTCATAATCCTCGTCAGCGAGGTTCTGCACCAGCTTGTTGACGGCGATATAGAGCTCGGACTTGTCATCCGTTGGGCCTGAAATGATCAGCGGGGTGCGCGCTTCATCGATCAGGATCGAATCCACCTCATCGACAATCGCGTAATTGAACGGGCGCTGCACCATCTGGGCGCGCTCATATTTCATATTGTCGCGCAGATAATCGAAGCCGAGCTCGTTGTTGGTCGCGTAAGTGATGTCGGCTTCATAAGCCGCGCGGCGCTCTTCTTCCGAGATGTTCGGCACGACGACGCCGGTGGTGAGGCCAAGGAAATTATAGAGCTGGGCCATCCACTCACAGTCGCGACGGGCGAGATAATCATTGACCGTGACCACATGCACACCCTTGCCGGGAAGCGCGTTAAGATAGGTGGCGAGCGTTGCCACCAGCGTCTTGCCTTCACCCGTGCGCATCTCGGCAATCTCACCACGATGAAGCACGATGCCGCCGATCATCTGCACATCATAGTGACGCTGACCGAGAACACGCTTGGCGCCTTCGCGCACCGTGGCGAAGGCTTCCGGCAGCAGATCATCGAGCTTTGCGCCATCGGAGAGCATGGCGCGAAACTTGGTGGTTTGCGCAACAAGCTCGTCATCGGTCATGGCGGCCATTGTGGGCTCGAATGCGTTGATCTGATCGACCGTCTTGCGGAGCGACTTGACGTAACGCTCGTTGGAAGACCCGAGAAAATATTTTGCGACACCGCCGAACATAAGCGAAGTTTCCTGTCTGAAACGGAGATTTGAAAAGCCCGGCATGGCAGCCGAAGCGAGCGCGCCAGATCGGCACGCGAAAGAGCAGCGGCTACCTGTGCGGCAGCCGGGCAGGCCTCAGATGAGCCAGCTTTGCTTGATATCGATATGCGCCCGGCGTGTCGTGATGGGTGCAGAGACGGCAACCGCCACAGCAGAGACCTGCTTCAACACGGGCAGCTTTATGATCACCTGCCGAACTTGCTCGGATGGCGAGACGACCGCTTCTGCGGCCTCTACTGCGACCGCAGCAGCGCTCAGTTCCACCTGTGCAGGCGCAACGGGGCGTTCCCCGGCAACAAAGCCGGTGAGCGACGCCAGAAGCGCGGACAAGAGGATCATCAACTGCAAGCTTTAGCGACTTTCGCTGGTGAGACGGGCATCCCATAGGATGCGCCGGAGCCTTCGTCTATCGCATTCACGATTAACAGATTGGGAATGCCGCGCGATTTCAGTGTGAAAATGCGCATCGTTTCCGTCCGCGCGCTTTGCCGCGCCCGAGAATTGCGCTAATCGCGCCGCCATGACTGATCGCTCTCCCCTCGCCCGCCCCTTCCCCGCCTTACCTGACATTGCAGGCGTGACGCCGCGCGTGGCGCGTGCGCGATACAAGGAATGGGATCGGTGCGATCTGACCTATGTCGAACTGAGTGAGGGCACCGCAGTTGCAGGCGTCTTCACGCGCAATGTGTGTTGCTCGACTGAGGTTGAGGTTGGCCGGGAAAGCGCAGCACGCGGCACGGCGCGCGCGCTCGTGGTGAATGCGGGCAACAGCAATGCTTTTACGGGCTTCCGGGGCAAGGAAGCGGTCGACCAGATACGCGATCAGGTCGCCGCGCATCTGGGATGCGAGGCGCTGGACGTATTTGTGAGCTCGACTGGCGTGATCGGTGTGCCATTGCCGCGCGACAAGGCGTTGGCGGGTGTCGCTGCGGCGCTCACCGCCGAGCCATGTGGCTGGGAGCAAGCAGCGGAAACGATCGGCACGACCGACACATTCGCCAAGGGGGCAACCGCCAGCGCAATCGTGGGCGGCGTGAAGGTGCAGCTGAGCGGCATCATCAAAGGCTCGGGCATGATCGCGCCAGATTTGGCGACGATGCTGGGCTATATCTTTACCGATGCCGCCATTGAGCCTGCGCTGCTCCAGCAAATGCTCAGCGCATCGAACAAGCGCAGCTTCTCCTGCATCACCGTGGATAGCGACACCTCCACCAGCGATACCGTGCTGCTCTTCGCCACAGGCAAAGCAGGCAACCCTTTGCTGGTAAGCATGGACGATGCGGGCGCCGATGCCTTTGCGGCTGCGCTCAACGATATCTGCACGCAGCTTGCCCATCTTGTGGTGCGCGATGGCGAGGGCGCGCAAAAGTTCATCGAGATTGAGGTGACCGGCGCTGTGAGTGACGAAAGCGCTCATCGCATCGGGCTTTCCATCGCAAACTCCCCGCTCGTCAAAACCGCGATTGCGGGCGAGGATGCCAATTGGGGCCGCGTCGTGATGGCGGTGGGCAAGGCTGGCGAGCCGGCGGATCGGGACAAGCTTGCCATCCGCTTTGCCGACAAATGGGTCGCGCAGGCTGGGTTGGCGGTAGATAGCTATGACGAAGCGCCCGTCGCTGCGCATCTCAAGGGTCAGGATATCCGCATCGGCGTGGACCTTGGCCTTGGCGATGGCCGCGCCACAGTGTGGACCTGCGATCTCACGCATGGCTACATTTCAATCAACGCCGATTATCGGAGCTAAATCATGCACGCCCTAAGCAAGTCCGTCGCGGACCTCATGCGACAGGTCGCGCGCGATGTCGTGCTGCCGCGCTATCGTAACCTGGCTGGCCATGAGATTGAGGAAAAGACCGTCGGCGAGCTGGTGACGATCGCCGATCGCGAATCCGAGTTGCGGTTGAATGAGGGTTTGGCGTGCATCCTGCCGGAAGCCGGCCTTGTAGGAGAAGAAGCCTGCTCAGCCGATCCCGCCGTGCTCGACCAGTTGGGCGAGCGGCTGAACTGGGTAATCGACCCCATCGACGGCACTGCCAATTTCGCGAGCGGCCAGCCGCCCTTCGCGATCATGGTCGCGCTGGTGGATGCAGGGGTCATTCAGGCAGGCTGGATATTGGATCCGCTTACAGGCCGTTTGTGCGAGGCCACCAAAGGCGAAGGCGCTTACATCGATGGCGAGCGCGTGCAGGCGCGCGCAAGCGGGGCACCTCTGCCGATTGCGGGCATTTCAATGCTGTTCGTTGACCCGGCAGAGCGCGCAGACCGCATTCGCCGCACCGAAGGCAAATTTACCGCGTCGGATATCCCGCGCTGCGCAGGCGAGCAATATCCGCGCATTGTGCTTGGTGTGAATGATCTGGCGGTGTTCGAGCGGACGCTGCCTTGGGATCATGCTCCGGGCGCGCTGTTCGTCAACGAGGCTGGGGGACGGGTAGCGCGTCCGGATGGCTCGGACTATCTGCTCGGGGCTGATCCCGGTCGCGGCCTGCTTGCTGCAAATTCGCCCAAATTATGGGATCAGGCTGCAGCCGCACTTTACGGATAAAACGGCGGAGATCGAACCGATCCCCGCCGCCATCTCAATGATTAAAGCTCGCTTTCGAGCCAGCTCTTGAGCGCGCTCTTCGGCGCTGCGCCAACCTTGGTTGCGGCTGGCTCGCCATTTTTGAACAGGATCATCGTGGGGATACCGCGCACGCCATAACGGGTGGGCGCATCTGGATGATCGTCAATATTGATCTTGGTAATCGTGACCTTCTCGCCCAGCTCATCGCTAATCTCTTCGAGCGCGGGGCCGATCATCTTACAAGGACCGCACCACTCCGCCCAGAAGTCGACGAGCACGGGGCCCTCGGCTGCAATAACGTCATCGTGGAAACTGGCGTCGGAAATCGCCTTGGTGGCCATTGTCTGAAACTCCTTGTTGTGAATTGCTATCTAGGTCGCGTGCGCGTCTGTCTCAAGACCGGTGACGCCCAACTTGTGCTCCTCGCCGCCCAAGCGCGGCTTGTGGGCTGCGAGCAGATCATCGGCGATGTCGAACATGCGCGGTCCTGCGGTGTAGAGCAAGCTCACCCGCAGCACCTTGCCCGGAAAAATCTCACCAAGCGCGGCGGCATAGGCGGCCATCTGGCGAACATGCGCGAGGGGAATATCGTGCGCCGTTTCTGGCGTGCGCCGCCCGGTCTTGAAATCCACGACATGAATATGGTCCTGCTTCACGAGCAGACGATCCACTGTCCCGGCAATGACCTGCCCGGCGACGACAGCGGCAATCGGCGCTTCGGCAAGCGCGTCCGGGCCGAACAGCGCGGCATGGGCCGGGTCATCCAGCACCGCCAGCACATGGTCGATGAGTTCGGTCCGCGCCTTTGGATCGTCGATCACCGCAGCATTGGTGAGCCAGCGGTCGGCAGCGCCACGTCTGTCTGCAGCGGGCAGATCAGGCAAGCGCTCGAACAGGGCGTGAAGCAGCCTGCCCCGCTCGGCGGCGAGACGCATGGCAGCATCGGGCGGCGGATTGGGCACATCATCCTCGACCAGAGCCGAAGGCGCGAGGGGCCGTGGCGGACGCGCTTCGGCGGGTGCAGGCATGTGGAGCCATGTTGGCAGGGCGGGCGGCGTTTCGTCGGCGCTGACCGTTGCCCGCGCGGGCTTCACCGCTGGTAATCCCGGAGGACCAGCCCAGCTCTGCGCCTCGCCCCAGTCGGTCATCGCCTTTCCGGCAGCGCCAAGATTGCGCATGGCGAGATTGACCGCCTCATACCAGCTACCAGCCGGGGGCACGCCCTTAGCCTGACTGCCGAGCGCGCCTGTTACCACCAGCCGCTCCTGCGCGCGGGTCAACGCCACATAAAGCAGCCGCCAATGCTCTTCCGTATCCAGCCGCTCGGCCGCCTCCATCGCATCGGTGATTTGCGCGGTCGCCTCACCCTTGCTCGGTCGAACAAGAGGCAGCGCCTGCCCTCCAATTGGCAGCGAGACGGCATCGGCGCGCGGGCGCTTCTTCGGGTCGAAGGTCGCATCGCCAAGGATCACGATAGGCGCTTCCAGCCCCTTGGCGCCATGCACGGTCATCACCCGCACCAAGTCGCCGCCCTCACCCAGCTCTCGCTTGATATCGGCGTCGCCGCGATCGAACCAATCGATGAAGCGCTGGAGGGAGGGATGATCATCCGCCTCAAAGCCAAGAGCGGCGTTGATGAGCTCATCAATTGTATCGCGCGCTTCCTCGCCCAGCCGCGCGATGAGCTTGCGCCGCCCCTGCATCGGGCCGGAGAGAATCGCCTCCAGATAGCGATAGGGCGTCGTGAAATCAGCCGCGCCTAGTAGAGCGCGCAGCGGCGCTTGCAGCTCTGGCGCCAGCGTCTCGCGCAAATGACCCCATAGCGAGCCTTCGCGCGGGACTGCCCGTGCGAGCAGATCATTCTGGCTCCAGCCGATGAGCGGCGAAACGAGCAGATTGGCGAGGTTTAGATCATCCTCCGGCTGCACCGCAAAGCGCAGGGCCGCGAGCAGATCACGCACTGCTAGCGGCGCTTGCAGGCGCAAACGATCCACGCCTGCCACCGGCACGCCTGCCTCGTAAAGCCGCGCCACGATCAGCCGCGAGAGCGCACCGCGACTACGCAACAGGATGAGTACATCGCCTGGCCGCGCGGGCCTGCCCTGAGTGGCGAGCGGCGTTCCAATGAAGCTCTTGACCAGCCGCGCGATCTTCTCGGCGTGGCGGCGCTGATGATCGGCCAGCCAATCTTCCTCGCCATCGACCGGGCTTTCCTCGGGCTCGCCCTCTTCGTCACCTTCGGCAGCGATGAGCGATGTGGGCGGCAGCAAAAGCACTTCGCCGGGGTGGCGCCGCGCTGCTTCATGCGGATCGGAGGGCGCCTCAAGCCCAAGCGCGCCATAACCCACCTGATCCAGCACAGCGTCGACGACGTCGAGCACGGCAGGCATGGAGCGGAAGCTCATCGCCAGCGGCAGTTCCGCAAAGGGATGGTCGACTCGCTGTGTCGCCTCGCGAAAACGGTGAAGTGCAGCGGTGAAAGCTTCCGGGCTGGTACCCTGAAAGCCGAAGATCGCCTGCTTGGTATCACCCACCACGAACAAAGTTCGCAGCCGCGTCAGGGCATCCTCTTCCGCCTCAAGGAATTCCTCGACGATCGACCAGACAATGTCCCACTGCGCATCATTGGTATCCTGCGCTTCATCCACGAGGGTATGGTCGACGCGCTGATCCAGCTTGTAGCGGATCCAGTCCGCCATGCCGGGCTGCGTCAGCAGCGCACTTGCCCGCCCGATCAGATCGTCAAAATCGACAGCGCCAGCCTGCCGCTTCGCCTTGGCATAAGCGCGCGCATAGGCTCGGCCAGCCACCAGCCCCTGCGCCGCCGTGCGGGCGAACGCGACTTGCTTGCGAAGGTCCAACATCGCACGGATTGCATCACCGCAGGCGGTGGTGAGCGCCACATAGTCCGGCGCAGCGTCGAGCAGCTTCGCCTTGTCACGGTTCTTCACCTCGCCCTTCTGATTGATCAGCGTCGCGTAAAGCTCTTCAAGCTGCTCCACCCGAGTCGATGCGCCACGGGCGATCCAGCCCGCAATCAGGTCAGCACAGGCGAGACCTGACTTTGCGCCCCACGCGGCATTGGCTTTCGCGACGGCTTGCAGGGAGCGGATGGGGAACAGTTCATCACCGCACCGCCGCGCCAGTTCCTCATCCACATCGCCGTCCGGCAAATCGAGGTAAGTGAGCAGCACGGATTCCAGATCGTCCGGCAGGGCATCCAGCAGCCGCCCGGCAGGCACGCATTTGGCGAGATAGGATTGCGTCCCCTCCTCACCCAATCGCAGCGCGAGCATTTCCAGCGCGCTCATCACGGCATGATCTGCGTCCCGCTCCGCCGCTTCGATCATGTCGATCAGCGCGCGGCGGGAAAGCTCGGCTTGTCCGCGCTCGTCCAGTGGCTCGAAGCCGGGGACCAGTCCCGCCTCCAGCGGGAAGGCGGCGAGCAGCGCCTGGCAGAAGCTATGGATCGTCTGAATACGCAGGCCACCGCCCGTCGCATCCAGCACGCGGGCGAAGAGTAGCCGAGCCTGCGCGATCGAGTCTGGCCCGGGATCTTCTCCCAGCGCAATCAAATCGCGCGCGACATCCACAGACTGCCCCTGCACCCAGAGCGCAAGGCGGCTATGGACCCGCTCCGCCATCTCGGCAGCCCCTGCCTTGGTGAAGGTGAGGCACAGGATGCGCTCCGGCGCCACGCCATTGAGCAGCAGCCGCAGCACCCGCGCGGAAAGCACCGCCGTCTTGCCCGTGCCCGCAGATGCCCGCAGCCAGACATGCGAGCAGGGATGCGAGGCTTGCGCCTGCTCGCCGGTCAGGCGCTTGAGTTCGCCCTCAGCCATTGCCGCTGCTCTTCTGGCCACCACGGCCGAACCATTCATCCAGCCGCATCAGCTGATCGAAATCGGTGAAGACGGGCGCGTCGCTATGCGGGCGCGCGGCAAATGCGTCATCGCCGGTTAGCCAGCGTGCAGCCGCTTCATCGAAATATTGCGAGACCATTGTGAGGAAGCGATCGGTAACGATGCGCTTGTAGGTGCCTTTGGGATCGGTGATCGGTCGCTTGAAGCCGAAGCGCGCCGTGCGTGGATCTTTCCCGAGCTTCCAATATTCAAAGGCGCTGACGTCCGTCCCGCCGTCCACCGCCGCAAAGCCCCCTGCATTGGCGATGAGGCCGAGCAAGCCAAGCTGGAGCGAAAAGCCCGCCTCAACCTGCTTCACGCTCGCCGTCGCACCGCTCTTATAATCGACCACGGCGACGGAGCCATCCGCGCAGCGATCCACCCGATCCGGCTTGCCGCGCAAGGTCACGCCATTGCGCTCGATCTTGCCCCATTGCTCGCCAAACAGCACCTCGCGGCCGCTCTCCTTCTGGGCCTTCACTTCCGATGCGACCCAATCCAAACCAGCGAGCAGGCGCGGTTGCCAGAGTGCCTTGAGCAGCGGATGCGCGGCGGCATCGGCAATCATCTCCTGCGCCAGCGCAGTGAGGCGGGCGGGATCGCCATTGCCCTCCTCCATCCAGCGCTGAAGCACATCATGCGCCCGCGTGCCACGCCATGCCGGGCCGGGATCGGCATCCACGACATCAAGGCTCGCAAGCCGCAGGATGCGCGCGGCGTAAAAGGCGTAAGGGTCCGCGCGAAGGCGATCCACATCGGTGACTGCGATCTCCAGCGGGCGCAGGGATTTGGCTGGGCTTGGCGCAGGCGGCGCATAGGGCGCGGCGGGTTCATCGGGACGATCGACGGCCTTGGCGAGCGCGATCAGCGCACGGTCCTCGCTCCAGCGCGCACCGGTCATGGCCTTGAGCCGCAGCCAGAAGCGCGAGGCGACCGTGGGCGCCGAGCGATCCCGCCTTGCCCGCGAGAGTATGACCTGGGGGGCGCCCA
>CAMLFF010000050.1 GCA_946479185.1 uncultured Sphingobium sp. | reverse complement strand
AGTCTCCCCGGACCGGGCGGGGCTCAGCTGCGTCGATGAGTTGGACGGTCGCTGCTTGCGATCTGAAGGCTGCTTGTGGCCGTAGCTTACGACCTTAAGTCAGCCCCCGCCCCTCGATCGTCGCCCCAGCGAAGGCTGGGGCCTCTGACCGTTGGAGGACCAAAGCTCAATCATGATGGCGCGTGTGAAGGCTCCGCCCATACTCGATCCTCGCGCGCCACCGCCACAGATGCCAGCCTCCGCTGGCATGATGGATTAAGGTGGTCTCCTCGGCTATAGTCTCGAACCATCTACAGGTGGGCGCTGTTCCGAAACCCCAACGATAAATGGGGGCCGACATTTCTGCCGACCCCCACTTCACCATCGCCTTCCAATCCGTGACCGGACATCCGGCGGCTGGCATGGCAGGCTTTGATCCGAGGATCATCGCACTGCCTGACTTTGCGCCATCTCGCGACGGTGCGAAGCCTGGTCCTTCCAATGGCGCGGGGCCATCATCCGAACCGCCTGAACCGACACCGCCCGAAGGACGGAAAATTCAGGCTTTACCGGAAGCGATTCCACCTAGACGGTGGCACCATCTTCCGTCCCTCCGCCTGACCAAGCCCGATCCCGGAGGATCGCTCTTCATGTCCGGCTTTGGGTCCGAGCCACTCGATGATCGCGTTGCCGCGCTCCTCGTCTGCACCCGTCCGAAATTCTTCCAAGCCTTTGATTTCTCTCAGGCTTTTCATCAGTCCGTAACAAGGATGCTGTCACGATCTTTGAGTCGCGCCAAGCGGAATCTGCCATTGCAGCGCTGGGTCGATCATCAAATCTGTGGATGAAAAGGGGATAAGTCCGGGGATAGTTTCGATCGAACCGGAGAAGAGCCAGCACTTAGCCGCAGCACCCCGATTCGCCAATGAAAAAGGCGGCACCCTGCGGCGCCGCCTGTCCCTAAGGTCGATCCACGAGATCAGTTCGGCAAGCGCATCAGCGCCCGCCGCGCCGCTCAATAATAGCCGCTCGAGATGAACGGGTTGGCTGTGCCTGCTGCTGCGACATAGGCAGCGAGGACCTTCTTGATGAATGTCATTGCTCAAACTCCATGAATCTTGCGGTTGCCCGCATCAATGCTCTGGAACCCGATCTATGTTGCAGTGCGGCAATGTTCAATTGCGCAACGCGCCGCGCGATTGCAACAATTGCAATCAACGCCTTGGTGTCAGTGGGATTTTCCGCTCAATTCCATGATCTTCGCCCATTCCTCATCCTCAACCGGAGCGACGGACAGGCGGCCCTGACGCACGGTTGCCATGTTCGCAAGCGCGGGATCGGCCTTCATCACTTTGAGCGAAACCGGCTTCCCAAGCTTGCGCACCGGCGCGACCTCCACGGAAATCCACTTGCCGCTCTTATCGGTACTGTCCTGCTCGGCTTTCCGCACAATCTCCATGATGCCGACGGCCTCGAGCCCGATATTGCTGTGATAGAAGAGCGCCTGATCGCCCAGCTCCATCTCCTTCATGTTGCGCTGGGCAGTATGATTGCGCACGCCATCCCATTCCGCCCGGCCTTTTTTCACCAGATCATCCCAGGAGAAGACGTCGGGCTCCGATTTCATCAGCCAGTAGCGCATGTCGGTCGATCCTTTCACAGAGCCTGACAATTTCACGCGGCACAGCCCAGCGCAAGAGCTCTGCGGAGGCGTGACAGGCGCGGCGGGAGCGCTTAATCAACAGAGCATGACATCTCCCAATCCCATCGAGCAGGTGCCGCTTCTCTCGCTCGCCAAGCTCTCCGCCGATGACTTCGCCGATGCGATCGGCAGCAGCTTCCGCGCCTTCGGCTTCGCGATGGTGACCGATCATGGTATGGATCCGGATCTGGTCGCGCGCGGATGGGCGCTCTCCAAGGCCTTTTTCGCGCTGCCTGAGCAGGCTAAACGCGCTTATCTCGTGCCCGGCGGCGCTGGCCAGCGCGGCTACACGGCATTCGGAACCGAAGTTGCCAAAGGTGCGAGCGAGAATGATCTCAAGGAATTCTGGCATGTCGGGCGGGAATTACCAGCCGACCATCCTCTCGCCGCCGATATGCCGCCCAACATCTGGCCAAGCGAAATCGCTGATTTCAAGCAAACCTTCTCCGAATTGTTCGCCGCCTTTGACGAAACCGGCGCCCGCATCCTCTCCGGCGTCGCGCGTCATCTGGAGCTCGCGCCGGACTGGTTCGATTCGCGCATCGAGAATGGCAATTCCATCCTGCGCCTGCTGCATTATCCGCCCGTGTCCGCGCAGGCGCCGGGCATCCGCGCCGGGGCGCATGAGGACATCAACCTGATCACGCTGTTGCTGGGCGCGGAGGAAGGCGGGCTGGAGCTGCTCACCAGGTCCGGCAACTGGATTCCCGCGACGCCGCCGCACGGCGCTCTGGTCATCAATGTTGGCGATATGCTCCAGCGCCTCACCAATCATGTGCTGCCCTCGACCAGCCACCGCGTCGTCAATCCGCCGCCAGAGCGCCGCCACATTGCCCGCTACGCCATGCCCTTCTTCCTGCATTTGCGACCGGACGTGCTGATCGAAGCGCTGCCGCAATGCGTGAGCGACGAAAATCCCCGCCGCGATCCGCCGATCAGCGCGCATGATTATCTGCATGAGCGGCTGCGCGAGATCGGTTTGAAAAAGGGCTGAGCCTTGAACGAGACTGCACGACCCCCAACCTGCTCTCCATCACAGGAGAGACAAGATGGTCGAAGCACGATGGAATGGCAGGCTGATCGCCAGCAGTGACGATACTATTATCGTCGAGGGCAATCATTATTTCCCGGCAGAGACGGTTGACGCCACTCTGCTGCGCCCGAGCGACACCACCACCATCTGCTCGTGGAAGGGCACCGCCCATTATCACAGCCTGCATGTCGATGGCGCCGAGAACCGCGACGCCGCCTGGTATTATCCTGACCCTAAGGACAAAGCCGAGAATATCCGCGACCGCATCGCCTTCTGGAAAGGCGTCGAGGTCAGCTGACTATTTGCGCCAGCGCGCCAGCGTGATGCCAATCTTCTCGTCCGCTTCGGAAAGGGCGAGCTTCACGATCTTCACGGTCACATGCTTGGCCTTGCGGTCCTGCAGGAAAATCGTGTCGATGATATGATCGGCAACGGCCTCAACGAGCATGAAATGCTGGCCCCGCGTGATCGCGGTGCTGGCGGCATGTTTGAGGTCCATGTAATTTTTGGAGAAGCCGAGCGGCGTGTTCGGCTCATAATGTGGCCTATGCTCAAGCAGAGCGCGCACGCTGATCCGCAGCGGCTGCGGTAGGTGCGTTTCCTCTGAATAAATGCCGGTCAGCACATCCACTTCGAGATCCTCGATCTCGAGCAGCAGCATGTCGTCCATAGGGTCCACCGGCGGCCTTGCCTCGATACCTGCCATCGCTTCCTCGAATTGCCCTTTTCATTTGGGCGTGAACCGGTAAAGGCCGCCGCCTTGGGGCGCTCTTGCCCGCTTGGAAGGCGAACGGCAAGCTGTGACGCGGATCAGCGAACTGGCAGGCGTTGGAGACGCGGCGATTGGCGGGCTGCTCGATGCAGCTTTCGGCCCGAATCGCCATGGCCGCACGGCCTATCGCATCCGCCTCGGCATGAGCTGGATCACGGATCTTTCCTTCGCCGCTTATGATTCGGATGGGGCGCTTGCGGGCTTATTGCAGAGCTGGCCGGTTGCCTTGCATAGCCCGGATGGCGCGCAGCACCCGCTGGTGATGGTCGGCCCCGTTGCCGTGCAGCCGCAGCTCCAGCTCGCGGGCATTGGTCGCGCGCTCATGGACCGGCTGATCGACACCGTCGATGCCAATCCCGGCGATCCGCTGGTGATGATCGGCGACCCGGATTATTATGGGCGCTTCTGGGGTTTTGAGGCGCGGCACACCGCGCAGTGGCAAGTGCCAGGCCCGGTCGAGCAGCATCGCTTGCTCACGCGCGGGCAACTCAGCCAGAACCTGCCTGCCATGGGCATGCTCGGCCCGCGTCTGGCGCTCGCCGCTCCGGTGGCTCCGCTCGTCACGACTGATACCTAAAGCCACGCGCCCTTTGCCATTGCGCGCCAGCTTGCCTATCTGCACAGGCATGACCACGCCGCCAACCGATCAAGAGCCGGATCTGCCGATTGCCGGGATTCCCGATGACGAGGGCGATCCGGCGCGGGCTTACCCGGTCGAATCCTGGCACCCAACCCTTTGCGGCCACAGCCATATGCGCATCGATGTGGATGGCCGCTGGTTCCACGAGGGTGCTGAGATTCTGCGCCCCAAAATGGTGAGCCTGTTCGCGCGGCTGCTGCGCCGCGAGCCCGATGGCCGCCATGTGCTGGTGACGCCCGTGGAGATGCTGGACATTGAGGTGGAGGACGCGCCGCTGATCGCGACCGAACTGGCGACGGAAGGGAACGGCGACGCGCGCAGCTTACGCTTTCGCATCGGCGCGACCGGGCAATGGGTGAGCGCGGATGCCGCCCACCGCATCATCGTGGAGGGCAATGACGATCATCCCCGCCCCTATCTGACGCTGGATGCAGGCCTGCGCGCGCGCATTGCCCGCCCGCTATTTTATACGCTGGCCGAACTCGCGATTGAGGAAGGCCATGCGCCCGCAGGCTTGTGGAGCGGCGGGCAGTTCCATCCGCTGGAGAGCGCTGCGTGAACTGGCGCCACAGAATCACGGCGGCGCTCGATCCCATATTCAATCACGCCGAGCCGCACGCCATCATCCTCAATGATGGGGCGTTGGCCGCCGATACAGGCTTCACGCCCGCCGCCGTGCTGATCGCCATTACGGATCGGCCTGATCCCGGCATGATCTTCACGCTGCGCAATGCGAGCCTGCGCGCGCATGCGGGGCAAGTGGCGTTCCCCGGTGGACGGCTAGACCCGGAGGATGCCGATTCGGTGGCCGCCGCCCTGCGCGAGGCGCACGAGGAAATCGGCATGCCGCGCGATGCCGTGGAGGTGATCGGCCAATCGGATCAATTCCAGACCGGCACCGGCTTTTGCATCGATCCGATTGTCGGCATCGTCCCGCCCGATCTTGCCCTGCGCCCTTCAGAGGCCGAAGTTGCCGCCATCTTCGAGGTGCCGCTCGATTTCCTGCTCGATCCCGTCAATTGCCAGATGAAGACGATGGAGTGGCAAGGCGGCATGCGCACCTATCATGAATTTCTGTGGGAGGACCACCGCATCTGGGGCGTAACGGCGGCGATGCTGGTGAACCTCGCCAAGCGTATTGAAACCGCAGATGCACTGCACGCGCCGGGCCAACGATGAGCGCGCCGCTGCCTGAAAGCCTGCCAACTGCCGACTGGCGCACCCGTGATGGGCTGGTTGCCCTGTGCGATGCTCTCGGCGCCAATGAGGGCGAGGCGCGGTTCGTGGGCGGCGCGGTGCGGGACACGCTGCTTGGCCTGCCCGTGAAAGATGTCGACGTGGCCACGCTGCACACGCCGGAGGAGGTGGTGCGCCGCATCCAGGCCGCGGGCTTCCGCGCCGTGCCAACCGGCATCGCGCACGGCACCATCACCGCCGTGCTGCATGGCTGGCCGGTCGAGATCACCACCCTGCGCCGCGATGTCTCCACCGATGGCCGCCGCGCTACCGTCGCCTTCGCCAATGACTGGCGCGAGGATGCCGCCCGGCGGGACTTCACCATGAATGCGCTTTATGCCGATCCCGCCACCGGCGCGCTGCACGATTATTTCGATGGCCTTGCCGATCTCGCCGCCCGGCGCGTGCGCTTCATCGGCGATCCTCATGCGCGCATTGCCGAGGATCATCTACGCATCCTGCGCTATTTCCGCTTCATCGCCCGCTTCGGCGCGTTGGATCGCGCTGCGCCTGATTATGCCGCCTGCGTGCAGCACGCCAACAGCCTGATGGCGCTCTCGCGCGAACGCATTGCCGATGAGCTGCTGCGTCTGCTTGGCCTGCCAGAGCCAGCCCCGGTCGTCGCCGCAATGGTGGAAGATGGCGTGCTCGCGCCCGTGCTGCCCGAGATCGCTGCCGAGGGTGTCGCCGCGCTGCACCGGTTGATCATGGCGGAGGCGGCCACGCAGACGCCGCCCGACGCCCTGCGCCGCCTTGCCGCTCTCTTGTCTGCCAACCCGGCTGTTGCCGATGATGTCGGGGCACGCCTGCGTTTTTCTAAAAAAGCGCGCACCCGGCTGCGTCAGGCGCTCACCCCGACCGATGCAACCTCGCCCGAAGCGCTGGCCTATGCGATTGGCATAACCGGCGCGGTGGATCAGATGCTGCTCGGCATCGCCTTCTCACCCGCACAGATCAAGGCGCTCGCAGGCTGGGACATACCTCGACTTCCCATTTCCGGTGGCGATCTCATCGGCATGGGATTGGAGCAAGGCCCCAATGTCGCGCGGCTGTTGCAGATATTGGAGAAGCAGTGGGTCTCCGCCGGGTTTCCGGCGCGCGCCCAGACCGAGGCGATGGCCCGTCAGCTCGTTGCGGCGGAACTGCGCTCAAGCCAATATTGATAGGCCTCCGCCTGCACCAGAGGCCGCGCGAAGTGATAGCCTTGGCCAAAATCGCAGCCAAGCTTGGCCAGCGCATCGGCCATCTCGGGCTGCTCGATGCCCTCGGCGGTTGTTTCCATGCCGAGCGCACCCGCCAGCGAGATGATCGCGCGGATGATCGCCACCTTGTCCTGATCGGTCGTCATGTCGGTGACGAAGCTGCGGTCGATCTTCAGTACGTCGATGGGCAGGGATTGCAGGCTTGCGAGGTTTGAGAAGCCGGTGCCGAAATCGTCCATCGCCACAGTCACATTCATCGCCTGCAAGGCGCCCAGCAATTGCCGCGTCTTGTCAGGATCGGAAATGAGCGCGCTTTCGGTGAGCTCGATGATCAGCCTGCTCCCGTCCACGCCAGAGTAACGCAGCGCCTCTTCCACCGCGCGCGGCACATTGTCGCGCACCATCTGCACCGGCGAGAGGTTGACGCTCATGGTGATGGGCAGCGTGTCGCCATAGCGACGATCCCAATCGGCCAGCGTTTGCACGCATTCGCACATCGCCCAGCGGCCCAGCGGCACGATGAGGCCGGATTCCTCGGCGACAGGAATGAATTCATTGGGGGAAACCTGCCCCAGCACGGGATCGTCCCAGCGGGCCAGCGCCTCAAAACCTTTGACCGCGCCGGTTTGCAAATTGATGAGCGGCTGGAACACCATGGTCAGCTCGCCCTTGTCGATCGCTTCACGCAGGCGGTTTTCCACCGTGAAGCGCTTGAGCGCCTCACGCAGCACATTGGCGCGATAGACTTCCAGCGCGCCGGATTTCTTAGCGCGCTTAACCGCCGCTTGCGCCTGGCGCAGCAGCTTCTCCACATCCTCATCGCCTTCTTGCGCAAGCGCGCAGCCAAGCGCGACTTCCACATTGATGAGATAGGTCGAGAGGCGAATCGGCGTTTCGAATGCTTTGCGCACACGCTCGGCAATCTGCAGCACTTCGGACAGGCCGTAACCGACATGCGCGAAGATCGCGAATTCATTGCCGCCGATTCGCGCCAGCAGATCGCCCGCGCGCAACACGGATTTCACGCGCCGCGCGACGGTGATGATCAACTCATCGCCCGCCATTGCGCCCAGTGATTCGTTGATGCGGCTGAAGCGGACGAGATCGAAGCCGATGATGGCGTAAGTCGCCTTGCCGGGGCGCTCGGGTTTGTGATCGACAACGCCCTCAAGCTGCTCGACAAAGCCGATTCGGTTGGGCAGCGAGGTGAGGCTGTCGGTCAGCAATTCCTTGCGCAACGTGCTCTCGGCTTTGCGCTCGCTCGTGCGGTCCGTGGCGGTGAACAGCAGCAAATCTGCCTGTGCGCCCTCCGCTTTCTCGATCCAGGTGAGCGAGCAGCTGAACACGCGCATGCCAAGCCTATCCTGAAATTCCAGCTCGAATCGATCGGATGTGCGGCGTGAGGCGAACATGGCCGTGACGCGCCCGCGCCAATCCGAATCGCGGCGTGTGCGCTGTTCGGTCGGCACGGTGCCAGCCATCAGCTCGGCATCGAAGGGGGAGAAAAGCTCGTTTGCGCCGGTGATCGCAATGCCCTCATCAGCCATGCTGACCAGCGCTGCGGGATAGGGAATAGCGCACAAAAGCGCCGCAAAAATGCTTGCCGCGCCCTCCGGCTCCATGCCTGCGCGACTGGCACAGGAATAGGTGCCCGGCACAGCGGTGCCAGCGAGAGACTCTGCCGCAGGATGTTTGGCGCGAGCATTCATGAGACGGAGTTTATCCGCCCCGTGGTAAATTAAACCTGAAGCATTGTTACGGCACTGTAACTTTGTAGACGCATTCAACCGAAACGGTTGTCACGCGGGAAACCGGTTGGCGGCATCCGCCCGCCAGCGCCGCGTGCGGTGCGCCAGGGCAGCAGGTCCGTTTCCGTGCGTGTGCGGCCTGTATCGCCGCCCATCGCCCAGCTGAGCCCCTGCGCCAGCACCAGCGTGACAGCATCGGAGAGGCCGCCATCGCGATAACGCTGCAAGGTCACGCCCTGTCCGCGCGTCATCTCCGGCACCTCGGCGATGGAGAAGATCACCAGCTTGCGATTATCGCCAACCACCGCGACCGAATCGGCATCGGGCGCGACGACATGCACGATCTTGAGCGAGGCGCCGCTCTTGAGGTTCACCACCTGCTTACCCTTGCGGGTCTCGCCGATGATGTCGCTCATCGGCGCGATGAAGCCACGCCCATCGCTCGCCGCAAGCAGCAGCTTGCCGCCAGCCTTGGCCGGGAACAGCGCTACGATGCCCGTCTCATTGGCCAGATCGATGCTCAGCCGCACCGGCTCACCAAAGCCGCGCCCGCCCGGCAGCTTGTCCGCCCCGAGCGTGAAGAAGCGCCCGTCCGATCCTGCCAGCAGCAGCTTGTCCGTCGTCTGCGCATGGAAGGCAAAGGCAGGGCCATCGCCTTCCTTGAACTTGAGCGCCTCGGTCGAGACCAGATCGACATGGCCCTTCATCGCGCGAATCCAGCCGCGCTGGGAGAGAATCACCGTGATCGGCTCGCGCTCGATCATCGCTTCCAATGGAATCTCGCGCGCCGGGCCGGCCACCTCGAGGCTGGTGCGCCGCTGGCCGATGCCCTTCTCCGGCGTGTAGCGCTTACGCAGCGCCGCCAGATCCTTCTTCAGCCGCGTCTTCTGGCGCGCGGGCGAATCGAGCAGCTTCTGCAATTCCTCGCGCTCGGCAGCCAACTCGTCGCGCTCGCCGCGCAGCTCCATTTCCTCAAGCTTGCGCAAGGAGCGCAGCCGCATGTTGAGGATCGCCTCGGCCTGCCGGTCGGTCAGGCCGAATTCCGCCATCATCACCGGCTTTGGCTCATCCTCGGTGCGGATGATGGCGATCACCCGGTCGAGATTGAGATAGGCAATGATATAGCCTTCAAGCAGCTCCAACCGGTTATCGATCTGCTCGATGCGGTGGCGCGAGCGGCGCAGCAGCACTTCGATCTGGTGGAGCAGCCAGGCGGTCAGCAGATCGCGCAGCCCCATCACGCGCGGCGTATGGTCCGCGCCCAGCACATTCATGTTGAGCGGAAAGCGGCTCTCAAGATCGGTCAGGCGGAACAGGCTGTCCATCAGAACATCGGGGTCGACCGTGCGGGCGCGCGGCTCCAGCACGATGCGCAGCACCTCGTCCGATTCGTCGCGCACATCCGCGAGGATTGGCAGCTTCTTGTCCGCGATGAGCTGGGCGATCTGCTCGATCAGCTTGCCCTTGGCGACGCCATAAGGGATCTGGTCGATCACCGCATTCCAGGTGCCGCGCCCTTCATCTTCCTTATGCCAGCGCGAGCGCACCCGCATGCTGCCCCGGCCCGTTTCATAGGCATGGGAAATGATGTGCGGCGGATCGACCAGCACGCCACCGGTGGGGAAGTCCGGCCCCTGCATCAGCGCCATCAATTGCTCATGGGCAGCGTCGGGCTCGTCGATCAGCAGCGAGGCCGCATCGATCACTTCGGCGACATTATGCGGCGGAATGCTCGTGGCCATGCCGACGGCGATACCCGCAGAACCATTGGCCAGCAGATTGGGGAACAGGCCGGGGAACACCTCCGGCTCTTCTTCCTCGCCATTATAGGTGGGGCGGAAATCGACCGTGCCATGATCGAGCCCGGCCATCAGATCGGCCGCAGGCTGGGTCAGCCGCGCCTCGGTGTAACGCATGGCCGCGGCATTATCGCCATCGATATTGCCGAAATTGCCCTGACCTTCGATCAACGGTGTGCGGAGCGAAAAGTCCTGCGCCAGCCGCACCATCGCATCATAAACAGAGCTGTCGCCATGCGGATGATATTTGCCGATGACATCGCCGACGACGCGCGCGCACTTCTTGTAAGTCGTGTTGTTGCGCTCAGGGTTCGCCACCAGCACGTCGGGCGACGGCCCGCTTGGCTCCAGCCGCAGCAACCGCATCGCCCAGAGCAGGCGGCGATGCACCGGCTTCAGGCCATCGCGCAGATCGGGCAGCGAGCGCGCCGTGATCGTGGAGAGGGCATAGACCAGATAGCGCTCGGACAGCGCGGAGTCGAAGGGATGGTCCTTGATGGCGTTGTGCGGCTTCTGCGTATCGGTCATCGCTCGCCGTTACCAAGCGCGGAGGCACTTGGGTAGGGGGAGCCTAGTTTGCGCCCTTCGCTGCATTCTCCGCGCCATTGGCTTTTGCGATGGCAGCAGCGGCCTCGCCAAGCCGGCGCGCGGCGAGCAGATCATTGGCCATTGCGGGGCGGATGTGGGGCGCGATCATGTCTGCCTCCTCATCCAATTGCGCGCAAAGCTGCATCACGCGCTCGCCCAATGCCGCCAGATCATCTGCTGAGTCCGCACGCTCTTCCTTGCTCCGGTCGCCCGATGCCAGCCGGGGGAAACCGATCACATCGGCATCCGCTGCCGCCATCGCACGGTCACTCAGGCCGCACAGGCGGGTTGCGGCGTCGTGCAATTCCGCATTGTCGGGATCATGCTTCGCGCTGATCGCCACAGCCTTGCGCAGGCAGGCGATACCCAACGCGAGTGCGCTTGCCGCCGCCGCACCGGAACCGGGCGACATTGCGTCTGAGGCCATTGCCTCCAGCAATTCCTCGAAAACCCTGTGCTTGAACATGAGCGCCTCACCTCTCCCCGTTCAACCGGATAAGAGAAGCAAGGTTCCATCAATCAATTGGATCAGCCCGCAGCCTTGGCAGGCGGCACATGCACGTCGATGACGAAGGCCGCCGCAGACACTAGCACAGCCCCCACGCACAGCACCGCGAAAAAGGGCACAACGCTCCCATCACCAAGGTCCAGCAGCGCCCCGCCAAGCCCACTCGCCGCAATCGCGCCGACCCGGCTCATAAAGATGCCAAAGCCGATCCCCGCAGAGCGGCAGGAGGGCGGATAGCCAAAGGCCATGATGACATACATGGTCGCGATGCCCGCGCTGAACAAAGCCGCCGCAGCGCCAACAAGGCTGACGACCAGTATCCGGTCGCCAAGCTGCGGCACAGCAGGCAGCGTCTCCACCGCGATGCCCAGCGCCGCCATCAGCACGAAAAGGATTGCGCTGATGCCCGCCATCACACGCTTGGAGCCCAGCCGCCGCGCCAAAATCCCTGCCAGGATCGCCGCCACCATCGATGTGATGCCAGCCACCGACACCGCATTGCCAGCCTGATCGAGCGTGAAGCCAGCCGCCGTCAGATAGGTCGTCGTCCAATTGAGGATGCCATAAGCCACCAGCGCGCACGCCGCAAAAGCGATGCCAATGCCGATGTTGAGCCGCATATTGCTACGGTGGAGCACGCCGATCGCCGGGCCATCGCTGCCCTGCATCCCGGCATTATCCGCCAGCAGCGCGACCTCTTCACCCGCCACACGGCGCGCCAATTGATTCGCCTGATCGACCTTGCCCTTCGCCATGAGGAAGGAGGGGCTGTCGCGCAGCACGACCAATATCAGCACCACCAGCCCCAGCGTCGCCACGCCGAAAATCTCGAATGTGCCGCGCCAGCCATAAATTGCTGAAAGGTCCGGCCCCAGCCAGCCGACCACCGTGCCGCCAATGGGCGTGCCGACCGAAAGCGTGCTCACCACCACCGGGCGCAATCGCTCGGGCAGCCACTCGCTCGCCATCGCCAGCGCATTGGCATAGGCCGCGCCGAAGCCGAGACCGCCCACCACGCGCCACATCGCCATGCTGCCGACATCGCTGGCCTGCCCCGCACCGATGGTCGCCAGTGCAAAGATCAGCGCCGCCAGCGCCAGCGCATAGCGCCGCCCGATCCGGTCGCCCAGCACACCGCCGCCCCACGCCCCGAGGCCAAAGCCCACCAGCGCCGCGCTCATTGCAATGCCAAAGGTGCCGCGATCCACGCCGAAATCCGCAATCACCAGTGGCGCGACGATGCCGAGCAATTGCATGTCGATGCCGTCGCTCACAAGCACCAGCATGCAGGTCGCCACGATGGCCCATTGGAACAGGCGCACCGGGGTGCTGGACAGTATATGACTGAATGGTCTGGCTGCAGACGTCGCCATAAGCGCACCCTCTCCTGTCTATTCTTATGCGGCAGGGGTATATCGTCGCCGATCATTTGTCCCGGATCATTTGCAGGGGTGATCGCGGCTTTCCGATCCCGCCATTGATCGAGGCGGCGCACAAGCTTATCCCCCGCCCATGACCCATGCAGCTTATCCCGCCCTTCGCCTCCGCCGCCTGCGCGCCTCCGCCTGGAGCCGGGCCATGCACGCCGAGCATCGCCTCTCACCCGCCGATTTCATCTGGCCGCTGTTCATCACGAGCGGCCACAATGTCGAGGAGCCGATCGCGAGCCTGCCCGGCGTCTCGCGCTGGTCGGTCGATCTGGCAGTCGCGCGCGCGCGTGATGCGGTGGCGCAGGGCATTCCCTGCCTCGCGCTCTTCCCCAACACGCCAGCCGACAAGCGCAGCGACGATGGCGCCGAAGCGCTCGATCCGGACAATCTCATGTGCCAGGCGATTCGCGCCATCAAGGATGCTGTGCCAGAGATCGGCCTGCTCACCGATGTCGCGCTCGACCCCTACACCGCTCACGGTCAGGATGGCCTGCTCGATGAAACCGGCGATGTGGTGAATGATGCCACCATCGATATGCTGGTCGGCCAGGCGCTCAATCAGGCCGCAGCAGGCGCAGATATCATCGCGCCCTCGGATATGATGGATGGCCGCATCGGCGCGATTCGCGAGGCGCTGGAAAGCGAGGGCCACGCCAATGTGCAGATCATGGCCTATGCCGCCAAATATGCGAGCGCCTTCTACGGCCCGTTCCGCGATGCGGTCGGCTCAAGCGGGCTGCTGAAGGGCAACAAGAAGACCTACCAGATGGACCCCGCCAATGGCGCCGAAGCGTTGCGCGAAGTCGCGCTCGATATTGCCGAGGGCGCGGACAGCGTGATGGTCAAGCCCGGCCTGCCCTATCTCGACGTGATCGCCCGCGTGAAGGATCGCTTCGATGTGCCGGTGTTCGCCTATCAGGTGAGCGGCGAATATGCGATGATTGAGGCTGCCGTCACCGTGGGCGCGGGCGACCGTGACGCGCTGGTGCTGGAGACGCTCATGGCCTTCAAGCGCGCCGGCTGCACGGGCGTTCTGACCTATCACGCACTCCATGCCGCCCGGCTGCTCAATGACTGACGACATCGTTGCAACCACAGAGCGGCTGATCCTGCGCGGCTGGCGCGAGGATGATGCGGAGGAATTCCTGCGCGTCACCAATACGCCCGCCGTGATGCGCTGGCTGGGTGGCGTGATGAACATCTCCGCCCAGGCCGCGCAGATCGCCCGCATCCTTGAGTCCCAGAAGCGCAATGGCTTCTGCTTCTGGATCGTCGAGCGGAGCGAAGATGGCGCAGTGCTTGGCTTTTGCGGCCTCAAGCGCGCCGACGCGCCCGATTCGACTGTTGCCGGCGAGATAGAGATTGGCTGGCGCCTGCGCGAGGATGCCTGGGGAAAAGGCTATGCCAAAGAGGCCGCGCAGGCCGCGCTGGACCTTGCCTTCGCGCGCTTTGATGCAGAGCGCGTCGTCGCCCTCACCGTGCCGGGCAATAGCGCAAGCTGGGGTCTGATGCTGCGCCT
>CAMLFF010000049.1 GCA_946479185.1 uncultured Sphingobium sp. | reverse complement strand
CTAACAAAACTGGCCTCAAGCATCTCGACGGCACCATCTCCATGGCGCGCCACAAGGAGCCAAACTCCGGCACCGGCAATTTCTCGATACAGGTGGGCGCCAATCCTACGCTGGATGCGCGGCCCGGCTATGCAGGTTACGCAGCCTTCGGTCAGGTCGTCGCAGGTATGGATATCATCAAGCGCATCCTCGCGCGCGATACCTGCTGCGGGCGCGGGGTGATGTTCGGCCAGATGATCAAGGATCGCGTGATCATCAAGCGCGCCGTGCGGCTCGATGGCAAGGCCAAGCCCAGTGGTGCGGTCAAGCCCTGGCTCATTGGCAAAACCGCTCCCGCAAAATAGCGCGGTCCCGCCAGAGCCGCCGGGCTCAACGCTCCAGCAGGGCTCTGGCCTGTCCCGTCATCTCGGCGATCATTGCGGCGCTCGGGCTGGCGACGGCCCGCACACGGGCGATAAGCCGGTGAAACTTGGCGATGGCACTCTCATTCTGCACCAGCCAGTCAGTCACGAACGTAACATTATCCTTGCTGCGCACCCTGGCGAGGAAGGCGAGGCGCATTTGCTGCAATTCACGCGCGCTCCCCGCAACTAGCAGCCGTTCCCACGGGTCGCTCGGGCTCATCCCATCCGCAAGCCCCTGCAACCAGTCGATGCCCAGAGCTTCACCCAACTGCGTGAAGGCGCGCGCCACATCGATCTCGTCACGACCAGACTTGTTGGCGAGCCAGCCGAGGCCGATCGCGCCATTCTTCATCCTCAGCACGGCGACGCTCGTCGCCATCGCCTTGGGAACGCCAAGCTCGGCAAGCTCCGCCATCAGCGCATCAAGGCGTCGTGCCGGTTCTGGACGGAGCAAGCTCGCGCCGCCTTTTTCGAGCGCGGTCAAAGCAGGCGCCAGCGTGGCAATCGCTTCGCTCTGCTTCATGGTGGAGGGCAGGGACCGATGTGCATCGCCAATATGGCCAGCCATCGCATTGGCGACCTGACGATACAGGGTGAGGCGCGCCCGCTCGGAAAGCTTGGCGCTGTCGATCTCATCCCAGAGTTGGCGCACGCCGAACAATTGCTCCGCGATCACAAAGGCGCGGGCAATCTCGTCAAGTGTGCAACTGGCTTCCTCCGCAAGCGTGAAGGGCAGGATGACACCCAGCCGGTTGATGATGCGATTGGCAAGCTTGGTCGCGATAATCTCGCCACGCAGCTGATGCCCTGCAATCGCGTCGGCATGGCTCTTTTGCATGGTCGGCGGGAAAGCGCGCAGCAGATCATCGGCAAGCGCAGGGTCATCTGCCAGATCGCTGGTTTCAATCGCCGCTTGCAACGCAAGCTTGGCGGTCGAGAACAGCACGGCAAGTTCCGGGCGCGTAAGTCCCAGCCCATCGCCCGCGCGGCGCAACAGCTCCTGATCATTCGCCAGACCCTCAACGCGGCGATCAAGGTGCCCGCCAGCTTCCAGCGTCGCGATCAAGTGGACATAGGATGCCAGATCGCCAGCGCCACCCGCCTGCGCAATCGAAAGCCCCAGCGCCTGCAGTCGGTTGTCCTCAAGCACGATCTGCGCGACTTCATCGGTCATCGAGCGCAGCAGCTCGTTGCGTGCCTCAAAGGGGAGGCGGCCCTCCGCCATCTCTTTGTTGAGCGCGATCTTGATGTTCACTTCATTGTCAGAGCAGTCCACGCCTGCGCTATTGTCGATAAAGTCCGTGTTGATCCGGCCCCCATTCAGCGCGAACGCGATGCGCCCGGCCTGCGTGATGCCCAGATTCGCGCCCTCGCCAATCACCTTGGCGCGCACCTCTTCGCCATCGACGCGCAGCCGGTCATTGGCGGTGTCACTAACCTCGGCATTATTCTGCGCCGCCGCCTTGATGTAAGTGCCGATGCCGCCGAACCAGAGCAGGTCCGTCTCCGCCCGCAACAGGGCCGAGATGAGCGCCGCTGGCTCCATCGCACTTTCGCTGCTGCCGATAATCGCCTGCATTTCCTTGCTCAGCGGAATGCTCTTGAGCGTGCGCGGGAACACGCCGCCGCCCTTGGAGATGAGCGCCTTGTCATAATCATCCCAACTTGAGCGCGGCAGCTTGAACAGTCGGCTGCGCTCTTTCCAGCTCGCCGCCGCATCCGGATCCGGATCGATGAAAATGTGGCGATGATCGAAGGCCGCAACCAGCCTTATGGACTTGCTCAGCAACATCCCATTGCCGAACACGTCGCCAGACATGTCACCAACGCCGATGGTCCGCACAGGGTCCTTCTGCACGTCCACGCCCATTTCGGCGAAGTGGCGTTGCACGGATATCCAGGCGCCGCGCGCGGTAATACCCATCGCTTTATGATCATAGCCATTGGAGCCGCCGCTGGCGAAGGCATCGCCCAGCCAGAAATCCCGCTCGGTTGCGAGCGCATTGGCCACGTCGGAGAAGGTGGCCGTGCCCTTGTCGGCTGCCACCACGAAATAGGGGTCGTCCCCATCGCGGATGACCATGCCCTTGGGGTGGACCACCTTGCCCTTCACGATATTATCGGTGACCGAGAGGAGCGAGCGGATAAAGATACGGTAGCTCTCCGTACCCTCTGCCAGCCACGCATCGCGATTGGCAGGGGAGGGGAGTTGCTTGGGATAGAAGCCGCCTTTGGCACCCGTTGGTACGATTACCGCATTCTTCACGCGCTGGGCCTTCATGAGGCCAAGCACTTCCACGCGGAAATCGTCGCGCCGGTCGGACCAGCGCAAGCCGCCACGAGCCACGCGGCCGGCGCGCAAGTGAATGCCCTCCACACGCGGGCTGCACACCCAGATTTCGCGCCAAGGGAGCGGCTTTGGCAGGCCCGGAACCTGCGCACTGTCGATCTTGAAGGCGAGCGCTTCCTGGGCTGCCGGGGTGAAGGCATTGGTGCGCAGCACGGCATTGATGAACGCGCGGTAGAGCCGCAATATGCGGTCCTCATCCAGGCTGGAGACGCTTTCCAGCGCGAGATCGATATCGCGATTGAGCGCCTGCGCATCCTGTGCGCCCGTCGTCCGCTTGGGGTCGTGCAATGCAAAAAACAGCTCGACCAGCTGGCGCGTAATGGCTGCCTCACGCCGCAAAGCCTCGACGACAGTCGACAGGCCATAAGACATGCCCGTCTGCCGCAAATAGCGGAAGATTGCGCGCAGCAGCACGATATCCTGCTCGCCCACACCCGCCGTCACGATCAGTTCGGCAAAGCGGTCATTCTCGGCGCGGCTCTCCAGCACGGCATCCAGCGCATCGCTGACGATATCCGCCCGCGCGAGGACTTCGCTAGAGGAACCACCATCCTGCCGCTCCAGCGTGAAGCGCTGAATATGCCCGAGCGATCCATCCGCACCCGCGCTGGTGCTGCGTTCTTCAAGCGCCCGGAAGCCGAAATTCTCGAGCGCTGGCACAGCCTCGGAGAGGATCAGCGGCTCCAACGAATAGATTTTTACGCGCAACTGCCGGTCGCCATCCTCCGCAATCTTGTAGAGCCGCACACTGCGTCGATCAGCACGATCGAGGCGATGCAACGCCAGCAGATCACGCGCGGCTTCCTCCGGCCCTGCGCTTTCGCGGTAGGACATGGGCAAGGTGGGCGCATAGCGTTGCGCGAGCACGGCGGCGCGCGATCCCTCGCCAAGGTCGATCAGACCCTGCTCAACGGCAGGCACCCAACCGCGCAGCAGTTGCGCAATCTGGTGATCGAGTGCTTCCGCGTCCGGCATCGTGCCGCCATCGCGCAGATCGAAGGTGAAGCGCACCAGCGCGAGGCCGCTCTCATCCAGCGCGATGGACCAGCCCAGCACGGTCGCATTGGCCGTGCTGGCGATCAGTGCGGCAACGCTCTCGCGCCGCCCGGTCGAGAGATCCTCGCGCACCATCCATACGAACGCGAACAGATGCCGCCCCAACGCATCCATCACCAGTTCGAGCTTCGGGCGGGGGCGGTCCGCCAGCGTCATGGCAGACAGGGTGATCCGCTCGCGATCCGCAGCCGGAAAGGCCAGCATCAGATCATGCGGCAGGGTTGTCAGCGCATGGGTCAGCGTCTTTGCGGCATGGCCGGACGCGCTATAGCCAAAGCGCGCCATCAGGGCGGAGAGCGTATCGCGCAGCTCCGGCACATCCTCCGGCTTCGCGCCGAGCGCGGCACTCGTCCAGAGACCGGCATTGATGGAGAGTGCAGTGATGACGCCATCCTCGCGAACGGGCACCATGAACAGATCGATCAGCACATTGCGATGAACGCGCGACTGCATGTTGGATTTGAGAACCAGCGGGCCATTATTCCCAGCTTCGAACCAGGCGATCGCATCGGCCACCGCGCGATTGGAGAGCACCGGCTCTGCGATCACGCGGCAAATGCCCTTGCGGCGCGAGGCCCGACCCTCACGCGAGCGCATCTCATGGCCAAGCTGCGTCAAATTGCCCTTTTGCAGCCAGCGTAGCAGGTCGCCCCCTTCCCCCGCGCCCAGCCGATTGGCATCGGCATTCAGCGCTTCGGTCATCATGCGCCAGTCCGCCACGGCGGCACGCACATGGGTGAGCGTCTCGTTGAGGGACTTGGCAAGCGCCTGCCGTCCTCTCGCATCGATCCGGTCGGTTTCGATGTAGATGAGCGATTCGCGCGCAGCATCATCTGCATCGCCAATGCTCAGCAATTTGCCATCCTTGTCCCGGCGCACCGGCAACACGGGATGGGCGAGCAAATGGATCACAAGATCAGCGCTGCTCAGGCAATTGCCGATGCTATCGACCAGAAAGGGCATGTCGGCATTGATGATGGCGATGCGCTGGCGGCGCAGGCTGCTGTCACTCCCGCGCAGTTCATCGCTCGCGCTATCGATGAGGACGACGCTTTCATCGGCCTTGCGCATGACCGCAGCATCATGGACGAAGCGGCCTGCCGCCTCCAGTGCGCCCTTGCCCAACGTGTCGCGCTCGCTGCCGTGCAACCCTTCGACCAGAGCGTGGCAGAGGATGGAGATCGCCGCTTTATCTCGTTGAGTCATTGCGCTTGGGCCATCCTCTCTGGCGATGTCATAGGTCCGCCGCCCAGCAACGTGGCGGGGTCGTCGGATGTAATGCCCGTGGTTAAACCCGTGGCAAGTGGACCGCAACAATAGCGCGCCAATATGACGGCTTATCAGTGCGGCTTGTCAGATTTTCTTCGCTGCCCGGGCATAAACCCTGCTGGAAAGCCCATCGTCGAGGTCCAGCGATGCCACCATCGCAAGCGTGCCGTCCGCTTCCCGCCGGACGACCACGACAGCGAGCCCGGCATCATCAAGGCTCACGGATGTCGCTTCAATCGCCTGCGACTGAAGCAATTTTGATCGTATGCGATTATGCGCCGGGCGCGGCGTCTCCGCCTTCTCACCCCGGCGCGCGGCGCGAACCTGTGCAACAAGCGCCTTGAGGCCGCCGGGCATGGCATGAAGATGATCGATCAGCGCGCCGGGCGCGAGATCCTGCTCAAGTGCATAGTCTATCGCGCAGACGAATTCCGCCAGCCGCGTCTTGTCATAGTCCGCACCGAACACGAGTTTGGCGAGCGCGGTCAGCGGGCTGCGTTTTTGGGGCGCGATGCCCGAATCGGCAAGCAACTCGGCATAGTCATCGGGCCGAACCGCAGCGACGCGCGCAAAAGCATGGGCCAGACCGATGGCGCGATACAATGCATGGCGTGTGCGCCCTTCGCTGGCATTGGCAGCAGCGGCGGCATCCCGTGCGAGCGCCAGCGAATCGCTCAATGTCTCGGCGCTCATCGGCGCCTCGATGAGCGCGCTGGTCAGCTCAAGCGCGTCGTCAAAGCGCGCATCCTCCTGCGCATCTGCCTCATCATCATCGCCAAAATCCTGCGCAGAAGGTCCGTCTGCCCAGATTTGCGTAATCTTTTGCGGCACGAAGGAGACTGGCGTCGCCGCTTCCACCTCGGCGTAAATGCTTTCGCTCAGCGCGTCGGTCGCGACTTCTTTCCAGTTGATGACGCCGTAGACGAAGTCGATCCGGTCGTCGTCGGTCGAAAAGGGCATCATGATGCCGCGATACATGATCTCGGCGCCGCGCTGGTTGTTGAACTCTGCCTCAAAGCCGATCGGCGCGGCGTTGGCGATGATCTGCAGATAATGGTCGGTCAGGCGAGAGAGCAGGGTGCGCGGTGGAATCTGGCTCGCATATTGGATCGGCGCTGCGATGTCGCACTGGGCCGCAAGCGCCGTGCCGAGAAAGGCAATGCGCGGATCATCGACGCCACCGGTAAAATCCAGCAACATGCTGTGCGATCCAAAATCGTGAATCTCGGCAGGGTTCAGGTCTGCAATGCGTGGCAGTGAACGATCATCGAGCAATGAGGCCCAATAATTATAGGCGCGGATGTGCATCCGCCGCTCGTCAAAACGGACAAGGGGCGGGGCGTCCATGCCCTCCTCCAGCATCATGGCCTCATCGGCCTCGCTGTATGGTGCATCCATTATCTGATCTGCCTGTGCTTGATTGCAACCGCAGGACCATGCGCCAGCAACCGTAAATGCATGGTAAATGGTCGGTAAAGTGCTTGCTGGACGGGGGTATGTCTCGGCATCCGGCACGAAAGACGGTCAAGCCGCTTGCCACCGCTGCCGACTGCTGATAATCGCCGCCGCTGCACGGAAGTCTCCCTCGGGAGCGACCGTTGAAGCGCTGGCCTCGGCTGGCCAACCGGAGCCGCTTTAGCTCAGCCGGTAGAGCATCGCATTCGTAATGCGGGGGTCAGGTGTTCGAGTCACCTAAGCGGCACCATTTTTGGCTAGGGGCGTGCGAACAATCGCAGCCCAGCGCGCCGAACGCATTTTGCTACATTCCAGCCTAATCTGAAGCGGTCATCTTCTTCATCCAATCCAGGCGCGCAGCGTGCATGGATGGCAGCGTGTATGAGCGGGCCGTGGCGGTAATGGAGTGGGCGATCGCAACTCTCAAGTCAGGGTCGGTCAAGGCTGTCAGTCGGCGGGCAAGCGCATTCGCGTCTCCCTGCTTGTAGAAAATTCGCGTATCCAGGTTCAACGCCCGATAGGGCGGGCTATCGGGGCATAAAGGAATGCATCCCCGGCTGATCGCATCGAAGATGAGCCTGGGCTGCTCATCATTGAGGTTGGTCATCAGGACGATATCCTGACCATCCAGAAAATCGAAAAATGCGTCGGGGTAGCTCACAGGCGGGAGAATATTGAAGTTTCTCAATTTCGCCTTTTCAGCTTGCGTGCACAGGTTTTCATGCTCGGCCCCTGCGCCGATAATCGTCAGCTTCTCAAAGGCTGGGCCCTGCACCGTCTCATAGGCAGCAATGCCAAGATGAAACCCCTTCATCTGTTCCAGCCTGCCAGCCATGCACACACGGATTGGTTCCTCGTGCCTTGCTCGAGGTGGCGCCAGGTCATCGAGCTGGATCCAGCTTGCGACGCCGACATGGATGTCGCGCGTGACTGGCTCAACCAGCTTCCTAAGGCCTTCTCCCACAAGGAAAACGCCACGACACCGGCGGGCAAGAATCATCTGCGTCATGCGGATATCCAGATAATTGACCCTCGCCCGCGCTTTTCGAAGTAGCGATCCAGTTTGCGCATTGATGATGTTGGTTCGCGCCCGGTTGCTGGAAATGCCCAGGAAAACCGGCTTTCCATGGCGCTTGGCCAGCTTGAAAATCTTTTCATATTGGCGGGCGGCTTTCCACCCGCCATTGCCGGGAATCTGAATATAGTCGGTGCGCGCGATTGCGTCGGCCAATTGCGAGTAGGTCGACACATCGTCTTCGGCGATGACCGAAATGTCGGGATTTAATCTCGCGGTAGCGTCACAAATATTCTCGGAGACTTTACACAGCAGCGTGACGTGCGCGAGTTTGGATTGTGCATTCACATCGCGCGCCCAAAGATCTAGGCTTTCAAATCCGTTGGCGAAGCGAGCGACCGGGATGGGTGAACAGACGAGAATCCTCGGCAAGTCGGCGGGCGCCGATGCTCTCAAATTTTCAGTCATGGATTCATCCGTTCGTAACGTTTGAGGTCCAGAAGGAGGTAACGAGGCGGCGGGTGTGCCATGAAAATGATCGATTTTTTAATCAGCGCAGTTCGCAAAAGCAGTCATCGCCGTCGGATCGACGCTTTGCGTGCGTCGACACATAGTCCCGATGATGATTACACGAAGCTGCGTCACGCGAGCGCGGTCGATCGGTCCAAGCCAGACTGAAGCAGGCTATAACAATCAGCCGCTAATATGAGAAAGCGGTCTCTGGGAAACTCTCCCATTCGGATGGCATAGTGTCCAAGCGCACCCAGCAGATGCGCTGAGACAGCGTCCCGGCCACCCAGCGTCTCAACATACCAATTCATTTCCGTGCCAAGCCGCTTGCCGGATAAGCCAAAGGATTGGTGGAAACGCAGCAGGTCGTAAATCGCATAGCCTTGGCATGCACTTCCAGCCCAGTCGATCACGACGAGCCGACCGTCTCGCTCCATGATGTTGTTGCGCCATAAGTCACCATGCATCGGCGAATGCATCACCTTGAGCGCGCCCTGCTCAATCGAGTTTTTCAGGCGCTTTGCGTCTTCCCGGATATCATCGCGCAGATCGCCCATCGCGACCAACGCATCTAATGATGAGGCAAATTCACTGCTTGCGCCGTCGCAAACGTCGCTGCGCCAAGCGAGCGCGCGCAACCAGGGCAACATCTCATTGATAACCCTGCCTTGTTGAAGGCGGCGACTGATCCTCCCAGATTTTAGTGGTTTGCACAGTGGGAGGATGAGAAAGGATCGCTCTGAGAGCGAACCTTCCCCAATAATCGGCAGAATCCGCTCGCCCAATTCGTCACCGAGCGCCGCTTTCATGGTGACCATCGCACGTCGTTGTTGATCGGCCGCATCCCGATATGCGTCGGGCGAAAGAAACATGGCAAATTGCCCGTCGAGCACAAAGATCGCTGTGCCGTCGGCCACAATTGACGAGGTTCGAATAACGTCGATCTGCTCGATACGACGAACATCGCCCTCGCCGTAGAGCGCGTTCGAAATGATTTCAGTGACGGCGGATTGGCCGAGCAACGGCATGCAATTGCCAGAAGATTGAGCGAGATAGTCTGCAATTACCATGCAGAATATTATATTTAACATGATGTTAGTGCAACTCGACTGGTCCACCAATATTAAACGCTTCAGCGCTTAATGCAGTCGCATTTGGAGAGTATTCGCGGGATGATATGACAGATCGCTGGACGCTGGCCGCCACACCCTGTGTCGCCGCTTGCCAATCGCGCTTTGGGCTGGCACCTCCTCAACCGTGGCTTAGTCGCTGCGAATGGGGAGCATAACCAGCTATGAGAACGACGATATCGCCGGCCCGCTATTCCAGCGCTGCGATCATTCTCCACTGGGCGCTGGCGGCTTTGTTGCTTTTCCAGCTTTCGCTTGGCTGGCGTTTGGAAGACCTGGCCGGTCTCCCCCAATATGCCGCTTATCAGCTCCACAAAACCATCGGTATTTCCATCCTGCTGCTCAGCGTCACACGCCTCATTTTGCGGATAGTGGTCCCGCGCCCGCGCACGGCTAACACCAGCCCGTTGCTGGCAATGCTCGCAGGCGCGGTTCACGCGCTGCTCTATGTGGTGATGATTGGCGGGCCGATCACGGGCTGGATCATCGCCTCGACGGCAAAGATCAAGGTGCAGACGATGCTCTTTGGCGTCATTCCCTGGCCGCATCTGCCGGTCGGCTCTGGCTGGCATGATCCAGCAGAAGCGCTACACAGCCTCATCGCATGGATGTTCGTGGGATTGTTTGTTCTCCACGTCGCGGGCGCGCTGCGCCATCATCTCCAGCGTCAGGATCTGATTGGGCGCATGGTGCCGCGCGCCATGAGCAGTCGCGGTGCGCTGAATATTGTCGTTGTGCTGGCTTTGCTCGGCTGCGCAGGCGCCTTTCTGCTCGCGCGGGTCTTGCCCTTCGGTGCGACGCTCAGCACCCCGTCAGAAGATGTGCTGGCAAATGCGTCCAACGCCGTGCCGGTCGATAATGCGGTCAATGTCGCTTCGGCGAATGAGATGGCAGCGCCGATCGTCAACGAGGTAGAAGCGGTGGAAAACAGCGCCGCCCCAGTGGAGGCCACGCAGCCGCCTGCCCAATGGCGCGTGCAATCCGGTGGCAAGCTCGGCTTCAAGGCGGATTATTCAGGCTCGGCCATCGATGGCGCCTTTACCGGCTGGACTGCCGATATCCTCTTCAGTCCGGATGATCTGCCTAATTCCCGCATCAGCGTGACCGTCGATCTGGCCAGCGTGGACAGTGCCGATAGCCAGCGCGATGACACGTTGCGCAGTGACAGCTTCTTCAACGTGGCGACCCATCCTCGCGCTACATTCCGTTCAACCAGCATCACCCATCGCGGCGGCAAGGCCTATCGCGCGGCTGGAACGCTCTCGCTGCATGGTCAGCAGCGCCCGGTTACGCTCAGCTTCACGCTCGATATTCAGGGCGATCAGGCGAAAGTCGCAGGCAGCGCCCCGCTCAGCCGCACGGCATTCGGCGTCGGCACGGGAGAATGGGCGGACACCGGCACGGTCGCCGACGCCGTCAGCGTCACGTTCAACTTCACGGCGCAGCGCCAGAAGTGATGCGATTCGCTCGATTGTGATGGGTTTGGCAGCGTGGGTGAATGCGCGCGCTGCCAGCACTTACTTCTTCTTGCCGAAGTCCACCGTCACCACGTTGGAGCCGTCTTCTGCTGTCACGGTTGGCACATCATTGCCCGCGTCTTCAGCCAGTTCGGGCGCGTCATCCGCATCCTGCACCTGAAATTCCAGTGAGAAGTTCACCGCCGGATCGACGAAAAAGCGCAGTGCGGAGAACGGGATCACCAGATGCGCAGGCACCTGATTGAAGGTGAGCCCCACCTCGAAATGCGTGTCCGACACTTTGAGGTCCCAGAATTTATGCTGGATGACGATCGTCATCTCATCGGGAAAGCGCTCGATCAGCCGCTTGGGGATGTTAACGCCCGGCGCCTGCGTCTTGAACGTGATGTAAAAATGGTGATTTCCCGGCAGGGCGCCGGAGAGCGCAATATCCTGCAGCACGCGGCCGGGGATGGCGCGCAGGGCATCCTGAACGATCTCGTCATAGGGAATCAGGCTGTCTGCAGTATCTTCCGTCATTTTTTCAGTCCTAGCGTGGGACACAGGCCGGTCAAGCGCAGAGCGGGCTTGACGTCAGCATGTTGTCGCAAAGCTGTAATCCCGCCGTGCGCACAAGCAGATTGCATGGGGCTGGCAGCGCGCTATACGCCAGCCATGCGGAACGCGGATATCAGGCGGAAAACCGGCGAAACGGACATCGAGGTCAGCGTCAATCTCGATGGTACGGGCGCCTATTCCATTTCAACGGGCATTGGCTTTCTCGATCATATGCTCGAGCAGCTTTCGCGCCATTCCCTCATGGATCTGAACGTCAGGGTGCAGGGCGACCTTCATGTCGATCAGCACCACACGACGGAAGACAGCGCAATCGCCATCGGTGAGGCGGTTGCCAAGGCGCTTGGCGATAAGCGCGGCATCGCCCGCTATGGCGAGGCGCACGCCCCGATGGACGAGACGCTCACCCGCGTTGCGCTGGATATTTCCGGGCGGCCATGGCTCGCCTGGAAAGTGCAGATCAGCATGCAGCGCCTTGGCGAATGGGATACCGAGCTGATCGAGCATTGGTTCCAGAGCTTTGCGCAAAGTGCGGGCATCACCCTGCATGTCGAGAATCTCTATGGCAGCAATAATCACCACATCGTGGAGAGCTGCTTCAAGGCGTTGGCGCGGGCGCTGCGTCAGGCGGTGGAGCTTGATCCGCGCAAGGGCGATGCGATTCCATCCACCAAAGGCACGCTGGGCGGCTGAGGCACAATGACCATCGCGCTCATCGATTATGGCGCGGGGAATCTCCACTCCGTGCACAACGCGCTCCGGGCTGCGGGCGCGCATGGCGTCGTCGTGACGTCGGATGCTGAGGTTGTGCGCCGCGCAGACCGTATCGTGCTGCCCGGCGTCGGGGCCTTTCGCGCATGCATCGAGCCGCTGCGCGCCATCCCCGGCATGATCGATGCGATGCACGAGGCGGTGTTCGATGTTGGCCGGCCTTTCCTGGGTATCTGCGTCGGCATGCAATTGCTGGCCGATGCGGGCGAGGAGTTCGGGCGTCACGAGGGGTTGGGCTGGATTCCCGGTACTGTGCGCAAGATCGAGCGGGATGACCCCGCCATCAAGATCCCCCATATGGGCTGGAACGATGTGGTGGCAGCGCGCGCGCATCAGCTGATCGAGCCCGGCGAGGCCTATTTCCTCCACAGCTATCATTTCGAGGCCGCTGACAGCGCCGATGTGGTGGCGACGAGCGATCATGGCGGCCCGCTGGTGGCTGCCGTCGGTCGCGACAATATATTGGGCGTGCAGTTCCACCCGGAAAAGAGCCAGGCCTATGGCCTCGCCACGCTCACCCGCTTTCTGGATTGGAAACCATGAGCTCTATCCCGCCGTTCATCATCTTCCCCGCCATTGATCTCAAAGGCGGACAGGTCGTGCGTCTGGCCGAGGGAGATATGGATCGCGCAACCGTCTACGGCGATGATCCCGCCGCGCAGGCGCGCATCTTTGCCGAGCAGGGCTCGGACTTCCTGCATGTGGTCGATCTTGATGGCTCCTTTGCCGGACGTGCCGTAAATGGTGCGGCCATCGCCTCCATCGTCGAGGCCTTCTCCGGCCATGTCCAGCTTGGCGGTGGCATTCGCGATCCGCAGGCGGTCGAGGGCTGGTTCGCGCTTGGCGTGTCGCGCGTCGTCATCGGCACGGCAGCGCTCAAGAACCCGCAATTCGTCAAGGATATGGCGCTCGCCTATCCCGGCGGCATCGTCGTCGCCGTGGATGCGCGTGACGGCATGATCGCGACGGACGGCTGGGCCGAGAAGTCGGATATGCCCGTTATCGATCTTGCTCGCCGGTTCGAGGATGCAGGCGTCGCCTCGCTGCTGTTCACCGATGTTGGTCGTGACGGCATGCTCAAGGGCTGCAATGTTGAGGCGACGGTTGATCTTGCCCGCGCCGTTAATATCCCGGTGATTGCGAGCGGCGGCGTCGCAGGCATTGCCGATATCCGCATATTGAGCCTGCACGCCAAGGATGGCGTCGAAGGCGTCATCACGGGCCGGGCGCTCTATGATGGCCGTCTCGGTCTTGCGGACGCCATCAAGGTGGCCAGAGCCGGATGAGCGTCCGCACGCGGATCATTCCCTGTCTGGATGTCGCCAATGGCCGGGTGGTCAAGGGCGTAAACTTTGTCGGCCTGCGTGATGCGGGCGATCCTGTCGAGCAGGCGCGGGTCTACGATGCTGCCGGGGCAGACGAGCTTTGCTTCCTCGATATCACGGCGACGCATGAGGATCGCGGTACGCTGCTCGATATCGTCGCGCGCACGGCGGAAGTCTGCTTCATGCCGCTCACCGTGGGGGGTGGCGTGCGGCAGGTTGAGGATGCGCGCGCGCTGCTGCTCGCAGGCGCAGACAAGGTCGCCGTAAACAGCGCCGCCGTTGCGCGGCCAGAGCTTGTGGCGGACATTGCGGATCGCTTCGGCAGTCAGTGCGTGGTCGCCTCGGTCGATGCGCGCCGCACCGGGGAAGGGCGCTGGGAAATCTTCACGCATGGCGGTCGCCGCGCCACCGGCATCGATGCGGTGGCCCACGCGCTGCGTCTTGCGCAGCTCGGCGCGGGCGAATTGCTCGTCACATCGATGGATGGCGATGGCACCAAGCAGGGCTATGATCTTGGGCTCACCCGCACCATTGCCGATGCCGTCTCAGTGCCGGTTATTGCCAGCGGCGGCGTCGGCACGCTCGATCATCTGGTGGAGGGCGTGACGCAAGGCCATGCCAGCGCCGTGCTGGCCGCCTCCATCTTCCATTTCGGCCAGCACAGCATCAAGGAAGCACGCGCTGCCCTCGCTGCCGCCGGGATTGCCGTGCGCACCGCCTGAAAGCCATTGACGCTCGCAGCCCAAGCGACGAGGAGATGCGACATGGACAGCCTCACCCGCCTCGAAACCACCATTCTCGCCCGCCGCGAAGCCGATCCCGCGACCTCCTATGTCGC
>CAMLFF010000048.1 GCA_946479185.1 uncultured Sphingobium sp. | reverse complement strand
CTTGCCAATTATTCCGCCCTTACCGGCACGGATCTCGCCATCGTCAACCGGCTGCCCTTCCTGTTCGTCGGACTGATCGCGATTGGTCTGCTGCATGGCCTGTGGCTGCGCAAGAACCGACCCGATGTTTATGCGCGGGTTGGCTCCACCCATGTCGAAGGCGACCTTGTCGCCGCCGCCCTGCCCCCTGAAATTCAGCCTGGAAGAAGCCATGTCTCAACCTGATATCCGCCCCCCGATCACCCTTCCGAGCGGACGGCTGTTGCTGGATGGCGAACTGATCGAACCGCGTGGCTCGGACCGGATGATCGACGCGCTCGATCCGGCCACGGGCAACAAGATCATGTCCTTCCCCGCCTGCAGCCGCGAGGATGTCGACCGCGCGGTTCAGGCTGCACATCGCTGTTTTGAGAGCAAGATCTGGCGGGCGATGCGTCCGCTTGATCGAGGGCGACTGCTCGAAAATCTCGCCCTGCTGGTGGAAAAACATCGCGAAGAGCTGGCCGCGCTGGAATCGCTCGATAGCGGCAAGCTGCTGTTTGTGACGCGCAATATTGATCTGCAGTTCACCATCGATGGCCTGCGCTATTTTGCGGGCTGGGCCTCCAAGATCACTGGCGAATATGTAACGCATAATCCGCTGATGCCCGAAGATGCGGTCTATCGCGCCTACACCCAGCGTCGCCCGATTGGCGTGATTGGCGGCATCACGCCGTGGAATTTCCCCATCGGTCAGGCCATCCAGAAGATCGCCCCCGCCATCGCCTTTGGGTGCACGGTGGTGCTCAAACCATCGGAGGAAAGCTCGCTCACCACGCTGCGGCTAGGCGAGTTGATCGCAGAGGCGGGCTTCCCGGCAGGCGCGGTGAATATCGTGACCGGCACAGGCGCTGAGGCGGGAGCCGCGCTGGTGGATCATCCGCTCGTCCGCAAGATTGCCTTCACCGGATCGACGGCGACGGGCCAGAGCATATTGGCCGCATCCGCCAAAACGATGAAGCGCGTCACGCTGGAACTGGGCGGCAAATCGCCCACGATCATCCTGGCCGATGCCGATCTTGAACGCGCCATTCCCGGCGCGGCAGCGGCCATCTTCTCCAACTCCGGCCAGATTTGCACTGCCGGTTCGCGGCTGCTGATCGAAGATGGGATCTATGATGCCGTGCTGAATGGCGTCGCGAAGATTGCGGACGGGCTGCAGCTCGGCTCGCCCTTCGACATGGCAACGCAGGTCGGTCCGCTCATCTCGATGCGACAGCGCGACAAGGTGAGCAGCCTGGTAAATGCAGGCGTGGCCGAGGGCGCGAATGTGATCGCGGGCGGCGTGGCAGGCGATGGCGCAGGCTGGCATTATCGGCCAACAGTGCTGGCGGACGTGACGCCCGGCATGACCGTGATGCGTGAGGAAATTTTTGGCCCGGTGGTCTGCGCAACCCGCATTACGGACCGGGCGCAGATTGTGCCGCTGGCCAACGACACGCCCTTTGGCCTTGCCGCCAGCATCTGGACCCGCAATCTGGACCATGCTCATGTGCTGGCCGAGCGGATCGAGGCAGGCACGGTGTGGCTGAACACCCATAATGTGCTGGACCTATCCATGCCATTCGGAGGCAGCAAAATGTCCGGCCTTGGCCGCGAATTTGGCACCGAGGCGGTCCACGCGTTCACCGAGCCCAAAGCGGTGTGCATGCGGCTTGAAGGCGTTCACGACTTTGGCTGAGTAAGGGGTGCGGGTTAGGTGCGGCGCTGGGCCAGAACCACACCGGCAATTGTGAGCAGGCCGCCGATCACCAAAGATACCGTGAGCGCCTCGCCGAGAAAGGCGATGGCGAGCGCGGCGGTGACGAGCGGCAATATGTTGAAGAATGGCGCCGCCCGTGACGGGCCGAGCCGGGCTATGCCATAGATCCAGAGCAGTGGTGCGGCCACCGATCCAAATATTCCCGCATAACCGATCATCCACAAACCCTGCGTCGGCACGGCGCTGCTAGCCGAGAACCACCAGAGCGGCAGCATCGCGAGCATCGCCACGAAGGACTGGCCCAACAGATCGACAAGCGGCGACACAGCATCGCTGCGCCAGCGCCCGAGCAGCACGCTGTACAACGCGAAGCAGGCGGTCGCTGCGATCATGATGAGATCGCCCCGGTTGGCAGGCTGGGCAAGGAGCAGCAGCGGGTCGCCATGTGACACGACGATGCCGACGCCGATCATGGAGACAGCCGCGCCAAGCAGCGCCGCCCGGCTGATCGCGGCGCCAAACAGCAGTCGTGCAAAGCAGATCGCCAGCACGGGCATCAGCGTCTGGATCAGGCCGAGATGGATGGCCGAGGTGTAGCTGGCAGCGCGATACATCATGTAGGGGAAGACAGCGCAGCCAAGCAGCCCCAGGATGACGATGCGCGGCAGCCGGGTGCGCACTGCCGCCCACTCGCGCCGCAGCGCGGGCCAAACGAGCAGCGCCAGCAACAGGGTTGCGACGGCCCAGCGGAAGAAAGAGATTTCCGCAGCGCTGACCACCCCTGCCGAGGCCTTGGAAATCACCGCATTGCCGCCCCAGAGCAGGACGGCGAGAAGCGGGAATGACAGGTTGCTGGCCGAGTGGCGCGGGATCAGAAGCGGTCCAGCCGGTAAGGGGTCGGGTCGATGGCGGAGGTCTTACCCATCACCAGATCAGCGACCAGTTCGCCTGCGGCAGGCGCGGTGCCAAAGCCATGCCCGGAGAAGCCGGTTGCCAGCGTGAGATTGGGCAAGCTTGCAACGGGACCGATCACCGGCATCGAATCCGGCGTCACATCGATCATCCCGCCCCACTCCTGCGCGACCTTGGCTTTGGCGAAGATCGGCCATGCGGCGATGAGATTGCGCATCGCTTCCTCGTTCAGCGCATGATTGACCGGCGGGTCCATCGTGCGGATTTTCTCGAATGGCGATGCCTCGTCCGCCTTCCAGCGACGTGACAGGCCGAGGTCGGCAAAGAACTCACGACCGAACGACACACGCAAATTGCTCCACTGCGCCATCAAGGTGGGCAGATATTTCATGCCGATGAGTAGATGATCGAGCGTTAAAGGTGCAAACAAAGCGCCGCGCTGGGTGATGGTGTAGCCGCCATCCAGCCGCTTGCGGAAGGAGAAGTCAGCGCCACCCACATTGCCATCGGTCGGCCCCTCCATCGCCTCTGTCCGCAGCACTGCGGCGACCAGCGGCAGGGTCAAAAGCGTCACGCCATGATTGGCGAGGAAGCGGCGCGACCAGACGCCACCGGCCAGCACCACATGCGCGCAACGGATTTCCCCCTGCTCGGTCACGACGCCGCACACTGCGCCGCCGGACGTCTCAAGCGTGCGGACGGCGCAATTCTCAACGATCACCGCCCCCTTGGCCATCGCCGCCTTGGCGATCGCGCTCGATGCCAGCGTCGGCTCCGCGCGGCCATCGGATGGCGTCACGATACCGCCCGCCCATGAGCCGGTGCTACCGGGGATAAGCTCGGCAATCTGGGCCGGGGTCAACAGGCGTGAATCCACGCCGGAGCCCTTCACCGTATCCAGCCAACTCTCATAGACGGCCAGCTCTTTCTCCGTGCGCGCCACATAAGCGATACCGGCCTGACGGAAGCCGCAGCCCTCGCCCGTCCGCCGCGGCATTTGCGCCCAGAGCCGCTCGGCCGCCTGCGCTATGGGCAGATCGACCGGCTGGCGCATCACCTTGCGCACCCAGCCGAGATTGCGCGAGGATTGCTCACCCGCGAGCCGCCCTTTCTCGATGACCACCACCGGCACGCCGCGTTCGGCAAGGCAAAGGGCGGTCGATAAGCCCACGATGCCCCCGCCGATCACCACCACCGTGGTTTCCTTCGGCAGGGTGGCGGATGTTTCGACAGGGACGATCGTGGGAGCCATGAAAGCGGGCCTCAATGTTGAACATGCGCGGCCAGCCTGCCGCCAGCACTTAGAGCGTGATGAGAAGCTCTTTGACCGTTGCCGTGGAAACACCGCGCATGGCGATCACGTCGATCTCGACCTTATATTGCGCAGAGCCCAGCGGCGGGCAGGTCATCGTCAGTGTGGGGTTGATGCCGCGCATCCGCTTGCCATAGGTTTCCATGACCGCCTCGACGTCCTCCGGAAATTGCACGAACACGCGGGCCGAGACCACATCCTCCAGCACCGCATCCACGGCGGCCAGCGCGGCGGAAATATTGTCGAGCACCTGATTGGTCTGCTCGGCCAGATCCTCCGGGATCAACTTGGTGCGCGGGTTCCGCCCGGCCGTGTTGGAAACGAAGATCATGTTATCCACCGCGACAAGCCGCGAATAAGAGCCATGCTCCTCAAATTTATTGCCGGTTTTTACCTTGATGACGTCTGGCATAGTGCCTCGCTTTATTGAGATGAAAAGGGATTGGATCGTGCGGGCTATTTGAGCGCAGGCTCGTCCCACAGGTTCAGTTTGACGCCGATGCCATTGGCCACAGCGTTGCGGTAAACCATCGTGCCCCAGGCCACGTCTTCCACGGCCATGCCGCCGACCGAGAGAATGATGATCTCATCATCGTTGCGGCGTGCCGGGGTGGTTCCGGATGCGATGGCACCAAGATCTTCCAGCGCATCGCGTGGCAGCTTGCCCTCCTCGACCAGATCGAAATATCGCACGCCGACGGCTGGCACATGATTGTGGCGCGGCGCTGGCAGCTCTTCGAGATAGGCTTCGTAAAGTCCCGTGAAATCGAGCACCTTGCGGATGTCCGCTGCCTGCATGCCTTCATCGATGTTGCAGGGCGCGGGCATCGAGAGGAAGGCGCCGGGCTTCACCCATTCGCGGCGCACGGTGGGATATTTGGATGGATCGCCAGTCGCAACGGACGCGCAGAAGGTCGCAATATCGGAGTCGCGCACAACCTCTTCATCGGTTTCGACGACCTTGATCGTGCTGATCTGCGGATAGGTTTGCGCCACCCAGGCCGTGAATGCATCGAGATTGGCCTGCCCGCGTCCCCGCACCTTGACCGCGTCGATCATTGGGCACGTCGCCATGAAGGCCGCGAGCGAAGTACGCGCCATGACGCCCGGCCCGACGATGCCCACAACGCGGGAATCCTTGCGCGCAAGGTAGCGCGCGCCAACGCCCGGCACCGCGCCAGTGCGATAGGCGGAAAGCAGATTGGCCGACATCATCGCCAGCGGCGCGCCGGTGTCCGCATCGTTCAGCATGAAAGTGAGGATCGAGCGCGGCAGGCCCTTGGTGCGGTTCTCGACATTGGAGCCATACCATTTCATGCCAGCCGTGCGGAACGATCCGCCAAGATAAGCGGGCATCGCCATGAACCGGCGATCCGTGGTCGGCTTGGGCATATCCGGGAATGGCGAATCCTCGGGGAAGATGATGATCGCGCCGTGGGAATTATTATTGCCGCCAGCCATGCGATAATCACCCACATGAAGCAGGCGGAACATCTCCTCCATCGCATCGACGCACTTTGCCATATCGGTCACGCCAGCGCGGATCATGTCCGGCTCGGAGAGATAGAGAAAGTCGATGCGCGGGAGCGCTGCCTCACGGCTCGCCGCGGCTTTGTCATTTTCGGACAACGGGCTGCTCTTCTGGGTCGTAGCAGTCATCCGGGCATCCGTTTTCAAATCTGGCACAAGCAGCTCTCCATTTGCCGGCTCGAACAATGATTGCTGTCTCGTCAGCATGCGGCAGTCACGTTCGTCGTGTCGGCGGAAGCGCTCGTAGAGTAAATTACATCTAGGGATTGACCGTTTGCATAATCGGCCATTAGCTTGCGTTATGACAGACAGCCTGGACCCTCCTCTGCCGGCAAGCACGCCTTCCCGAAGCGGCACGGGCACCATCCGTCTGTTGTTCCTGAAGGCCCTGCTCGATGCGCTGGCCGATGTGGGCAAGCAGATCGATCCGCTGCTGCGTGAACATGGCATGTTCCGCTCACAGCTCGACACGCCCTATGAGTTTGTGCCGCTCCATCGCTATGTCGCTTTGGTCGAGCAAGCCTCCCGCAAATTCAATCGCCCGCATCTGGGGCTGGAGATGGGCGCGATCTTTGGATTGACGGAGCTCGGCCCCTTCTATGCGTTGTTGCGCGCATCCGGCACGCTACGCGGCGCGCTCAATTATCTGGCGCTGTTCCAGTCGCGCCTGCAAAGCCGCACCTTGTTCGACAGCCGGATCGACGCTGAAACAACCACTTATTCTTACCGCATCGAGGATGAGGGCGTGTGGCCGCGATTGCAGGATTCCGAGTTTGCAATCTCCGGCTATGTCAATCTGGCGCGGCAACTGACCTCGACCAAATGGGCGCCAACCGCTGTGCATTTCGAGCATTCGATCACGGGCCGAGAGGAAAGATTGGCGCAATATTTCCGCGCTCCGGTGCTCGGCAACCAGCTCGCCAATGGGCTGGTCATCCGCAATGAGGATCTGGACCAGCCCTTCCCCAGCGCCGTTCCGTCTGAAGATATGAAGCTGCGCACCATCCTGGAATGGCATCTGCTCGATTTGATGGGGCCGGAATCAACGCCGAGCGAAAGTTTCGTGTCGCTCACCAAGGATGTTATCGGCCGCTGGCTCGGTCGCACGCATGTGGATTGCGCGACGGTCGCGGCAGAGCTTAAATTGTCGGAGCGCTCATTGCGGCGGCGGCTGACGGAGGAAGGCACGTCCTTCCGCGAGCTGCTGCAAGATGCACGGCAAGACCGCGCGCAGACGATCCTCTCCAAGCCGGGCATATCGCTCGCGGTCGCTGCCGAGCAGCTGGGCTATTCAGACACTGCCGCCTTCTCCCGCGCGTTCAAGGAGTGGACGGGCGTGTCCCCGGGGCGCTTCCTGCGCAAGCCTGAGGATGAGATGGCAGGCCCGGCCTGACCGTTCAGAAGTCGTCCGCTTTGGCGATGGGTTGCACGCGCTCGGCATCCTCCTCAAGCAGATAGCCTTGCTGGATCGACTTGGCTTTTGCGGCCTCGAACTGCTTCAGATAGCCAGCATATGATCCGTAGAGCCGACGCAGACTGGCGGCAGGCAGCGGGACTTTCGTGTCATACACCATGCCGCAGCCTGTCTCCTGCTCGGTCAGATAGGTGGCGGCGGGCGCGATGATCCAGGGCGGGCGAACCCCGCCGATCATGTTCCCGCTCCGCTTGTCCCGCGCCACAGCCTTGCCCTTGCGCAGCACCCGTGGGGCTGTGGGCATGGGTGCGCCGGTCCTTACCCAATGATCCATGCCGTCCAGCAACGCTGCGGCAATCACCTCACTAGGTTCGTCGTAGAGCAGGTTGCAACGTGGATCATCCGCCTTGCCCACATCGGCAGGCTCAAGCTCGCGATGGTCCGTGCCAAGATCGGCCTTGCGCAGATGCGGCATGCCGAGCACCTCATAGGTGCGTAGCATGGGAGTGTCGGTGTCAGGCGGCAGCGCAATGCCTTCCTGCACGTCATGCATCAGTTCGGACTGGCTGTAGATGGTGACGAACGGCGCATCCTTCGGCATCTTGCGCGGCACGCGGATGACATCGCCGCCGACTTCGCCAAAGGCCATTTTGCCGGTCATATAAGCGTCGATCAACGGCCGCCCATCGGGCATTCGCCAGCTCTGGTGGCGACCCTGATCGAGATAATCCATCCAGACCTGCGCCGTCACGGCCCAGCTATTCACATAGACGCGCTGGACATTGAGCCCGCCCATTGGCCCATCGACTTTGTTGGACTTGAGCAGCAGCGCCAGTTGCGCGCCGATGGCCTGCGACTGAGGCACGAACGGATCGGGCGCATCGCCCCTGCGGAAGCGCGCCGGATCATAATAGCTGCCGAGCGGTGCATAGCGGGCATAATCGAACCGCCGCATGAAATCGAAATTGACGATGCCGGTGTAGAGCGCGTTAGCATCCTGTCCGCCTTCACCGGGCTGAGCCGGGAGCTTCGGGTCCTCGCGCGGCATATTGATGTTCAGCGTATAGCCGACATAGGCATAGCCCTTGCGCAGCAGATAGTCGCGGGTGAGGATCCATCCTGCGGCGCGCTCGCCAAACCAACTGAACGGCTCGATCACCACTGTGCCGTTGAACCGCGCCGGATCGGACGGCCGACGCACCAATATGCGGGTGATGTACGGCGCATCGAACAGCACCTCTCCCGCCGCCGTGATCGCAGGGCCGCTGCCGGAGAGATAATATTCCTCCTCGACATAACCTGCCGCGGCAAGATCGCTATACTCGGTGCCCGCGCGTGTAGCGGAGGACAAGGGCGGCTGGCCGGAGGGGGGAACCGGCAATGCGAGCGGCATGTGTGGCACATCGGCGCGGGCCATATCGGCCGTAGCGACCAACGCCAGTCCCGCCATCAGCCTGCGTACAATCCCGCCGGTCAGGGCTGTCATCGCGCATTCACTCCATGGAATGAAGGCCACCCGCGCGCACGGGCATGTAACGCACGGGTGGCCCAGGGCGCCATGCCGATCACAAGAGGAACAATCGGCATGGAAAGTGGCTCGAACAACTCAGAAGAACAGTTCGAGCGTGAAGCCGATCCAGCGACCAAGGAAGATGACCAAGGTCCACAGGATGAGCGACGAAATGCCAGCGAAACGCGCGGCGGCGGGCGGCGGCATGTCCGCATCCCAATTGGCGATCTTGCGATAGGCGGTCGAGTGGAACCACATCATGTTCAGCCCGGCGATGGCGATGGCCACCAGCTTGAGCAGGAACTGGGTGTTGTTGGCATAGGCAACCGCATTCGAGATGAACATGAGGCTGCCGGTGACCACGGCCAGAACGAAGGCGACCCAGGTATAGGGCAGCAGCTCGACGATCAGCTTTGCGGCGCTGCCACGGTAGGATGCCACGCCGAGCAAGCGAAGATCGACGATGAGGATGGTGCCAAACACAAGCGCGACGGCGAGGACGTGCAGCGACTCAAGTATCGGAAACGCATTCACATTTTCGCGGATGGAAGCAGACAGGGACAGGTCGTAAATTTGCTGGAGGATAGCCTGGTCGATCATGGCGAAACTCTTCCTTCAATCAGGGGAACGGCAGCCTAAGCGGCGCTCGAAACGATCAGACGTATGCGATGAAGCGACCGCAGAAGATCACGCAGCACCAGACGAACAACATCAGCCAGGCCAGCGGGCGCGAGGCCTCGGCAGAATGCGCGCCTCCCTCCAGCGCGGGGCCCGCGACCAGCAAAGACTTGCGCGCCTGCAGCGTGACGAGACTGGCCCCGGCGACCAGCACCATCTTGGTGAGGAACACGCTGTTGGTGAGCGTGCGCCCCGGCTCGGCAACGACGAGGACAACCCCCGTGGTCAGCAGCACCAGCAGCGCCCAGCGCATCCACGGCACGAACCGCCGCAGCACATCGGCTGCCGGGCGGTCCGTGGCGAAGACGCCTGCAAAGCGCAGCTCGGTGCAGAGCGCGGAGCCAACCAACACTGCAATGGCGACAATGTGAATGCTCTGCACGCCCGGGATGATCCAACTGGTCTCACGGATCGCGGTGGCGACCAGCGTGGCGTAAAGCCAATCGCCAAATTCTGTGACGGACATCGGTAAATCCCCTCTGCTGTAAGGCTCCGGCCACTCAGTCATGCTGAGGGCTATTCATGACCTTGGGTCTAGGGGCTCGCGGGCAGCTTCCAAGGTTGAAACGGTTTGATACCGGTACAGATGGTGATGCGGCAGCGCTCCGCCCGCAATCTCGCCGCGTGGCGCGGGCGCAAAGGGCAGCGTGTCACGCACTGTAACCCCGCTGTAACCCATCGGTCACCGCTATTTGTTTCCGCACCACAGGGATGACCGCCACTATGCACTGGACGGTCCATTCGATGCTGGCCGGTCGGTATCCGAAAGGGAAGACTGATGAAACACATCCGGGCCGCAAGCGCTGCGGCGATGACGATCTTGTTGCTGAGCAGTTGCGCCAAGCCGGAAGCGGTGAAGCCAGCCGACGTCAAGGCGCATATGATCGAGCATGTGCAGCCAGCGGCGCAGACCTATTGGGATGCCGTCCAATTTATCAGCGACGAGAAAGGCGCGCGGGAGATCGTCCCGGCCAATGCTGAAGAATGGAACCAGGTCATTGAGGCTGCGCGTGCGCTAAAGCAAGCCGCCGAAACGCTCAAACAACCCGCTTATGCCGCCAATCGCGGAACAGACTGGCAGGACTTTGCGCAAGGGCTGACGGAAGCTGCAAACATGGCGGAAGCTGCAGCGAAATCCCATCATCCAGACAAGGTGCTGGACGCGGGCGGGACGCTCTACAATGTCTGCACCGCATGCCATGAAGTCTATCTGCCCGCACCAGTCAGGCTGGGTCCGGACCCGCATAACAACACGCAGCAATGATGGAGGCGCGCCGCCTTCACCTGACGTTCGCGTTCATTCTCGCGGCGGTGGCGCTCCAGCTAATCTGGGCACCGGGCGCTCTTGCGCACGATGTTGCGCAGAGTGACCGCGCCTTCGTCGCGGCAACACAGGGCACGGCCATCATGCCGTTCCTGTACCTCGGCGCGAAGCATATGGTGACCGGATATGATCATATCCTGTTCCTCATCGGCGTGGTCATGTTCCTCTTCCGCCTGCGTGATGTCGTGCTTTACGTCTCGCTCTTCACGCTTGGCCATTCGCTCACGCTGATGCTGGGCGTCATCTTTCACATGGGCGCGAACAGCCATGTGGTGGATGTGATCATTGGCCTCTCGATCATCTATAAGGGCGCGGAGAATCTCGGCGTGTTGCGCGGGCTGGGTTGGCGCGTGGATACGCGGCTGGCGGTGCTGGCGTTCGGCCTGTGCCACGGGCTTGGGCTTGCCACCAAATTGATGAGTCTTTCGATTTCCCCTGATGGCCTGCTGGTCAACCTGCTGAGCTTCAACCTGGGCGTGGAGCTGGGCCAGATCATCATCCTCTTCTTCGTCGTCTGCCTGCTCAACCTTGTGCGCCATCGCCCCGGCTTTCCCGCCAAGGCGGCGGTCGCAAACTGGCTTCTGGTCGCGTGCGGCGCGGCAATCATGTTCCATCAAACATCGGAGTATCTGGCATCATGAGTGACATCGAACCGGCTGCCGCCCCGAACCGGCGCAAGATCATCCTGCTCAGTGCAGCGGCGGGCTTGGCACTTGCAGCAATTGCCGTGGTCTTCGTCCTCCCAGCAGAAACGGGGATCGACCCAACCGGCCTGGGCGAAACGAGCGGCCTCACCGAGATGGCCAACCCGCAAGCCAAGGAGGCGCTAGAGCGCGGCCAGAAGCGCACGGGCGTGCTGACCGCCAGCAACGCACCACCTGCCGCCCTACCCGGCGCTCGCGATCACTGGACCTATACGCTGCCTCCCTATGGCGAGATCGAGCTGAAATATACGCTCGATAAGGGCGCGGTGATTGGCTTTGCGTGGCGTGCCGACGCACAGCTCAATTATGACATGCACGCGCACCCGTTCGATGGCGGCGAGGCACTGACTGAGAGCTACGCCATCGCCAAGGGTAACAGTCAGAATGGCCGTTATGTCGCCGCCTTCTCCGGCATTCATGGCTGGCACTGGCAGAACAGGAGCCTCTCTCCGGTCACGCTGACGCTCGATGCCTCCGGGCAGATCAAGGGATCGACCGTGCTGGATGGTGTGCAGAAGCAGGAACGCAGCCTGTCGCCCGGCCCGGTGGCTGCCGCTAAGCCATAAAGCAACAACGCATGACAAAAGGGCCGCACCGGATTTCCCCAATGCGGCCCTTTCCTTTGTCCGTCAGATCGGATCAATCAGCTCAGAAGCTGAAATCCACATTCAAGCCGACCGTGCGCGGGCGGATGTAATTGAACCAGTTCGTGTTGAACGAGGTCTGGTTGTAGAAACCGCCGCCAATCACGCCTTCCTCATTGGTCAGGTTCTGCACGAAGGCACTGAGCGTCCAGTTATCGAAGCTGAGCCCGGCATTCACATCGATCTGCACATAGTCAGGATAGATCTGGCGCAGCGGAGCCAGACTTTCCGTTGGCACGAATTCGCCGCGGCGCTTGCCGACATAAGTCGCTGCTGCGCCGAAGTTCGCCGTGACGCGATCCGACACCGGCGCCTCATAATTGAACGAGAGGTGCCCGGAATGATCGCTGGAGAAAGGCAGGCGATCGCCACGGGCTGCATAGACGACATCCGATGCGAACGAGTCACGCAGGGTCGCGTCTACATAGGCCCACCATGCCTTCAGCGTCAGGCCCCGTGTTGGCCGGGCTTCAAATGCGACCTCGAACCCGCGGCTACGTGCTGCGCCTGCGTTGGAGTTATATGTGAAGGTGCCCAACGAGGTGACCTGCGTGATCTGAATGTCCTTCCAGTCAATGTGGAACAGCGACACATCATAGGAGAGCAAGCCACCCGCAAAACTACCCTTTGCGCCAAGTTCATAATTGGTCGTCTTGTCTGGGCGGAACTGGCAAGGCACTGGCTCAGTCGGATCTTCGCTGCAACCAGCATTCGGTCCGCCAGGGCGATAGCCGGTCGCCAGACGCGCATAGATCATATGATCGGGCGATGGCTTGAAGCGTGGCGTCACCTGGAAAGTGAAGGCATCGCCGCTCGCACTCGGGCTGTTCTCGGCATAAGCTGCAGGATCTGGCGCAGGCGCTGAGCGAACCCACTCGCGGTGTGTCAACGTCTGCTCATTCCTGCTGTAACGCCCGCCAAATTGCACGTCGAACCGCTCGGACAGGTTGGCGGTCAGATTGGCGAATGCAGCATATTCTGTATATTTTACATTATCGCGCCACACGACCGGATAGCCATAAACGCTGCCGCTCGTCGGGTCGATTGCCGCCGTGTCGATGGTGTATTTTGCTTTCTCATGCGTATAAAAACCGCCGACGATCCAGTCGATCGCTTCGCTTGCCGACCCGGAGAGGCGCGTCTCGTGCGAGAATTTATCGACATCATAACCCTGACGCAGAATATTGCCGAACTCGGTCACGTCCGGGAACACCGCCGGGAAGAGGGCGTTAGTGAGTGGCGACGCGGTGAAGTCCTGAAAGTCATAATTGGTGGCGCGTGAGAAGGCCGTTATCGAGGTCAGGTCGATGCCGCCAAGATCGGCATTGATGAGACCGCTATACATTTGCGTATCGGAGCGGCTGCGGCCTGAGCCACGCTGATCGGTTTGCAGGTAGACCGAACCGAGCGATACATCCACGTTGGACGAGCCGTACATGTCACGCTCCTGATAGAGCGCACTGAGCTTGAGCGAGAAAGACTCCGATGGCTTCCACAATGCCGACAAGCGACCGCCTGTGACTTGCGAGCTATTCACATTCGTCTCACCGGTGCGGACATTGTCGATATAGCCCGGCTCTTTGCGGGTGTAGGCGCTGGCACGCACCGCGACCGTCTCGCCAAGTGGCACATTGATCGCGCCGCGCACGTTGTAGCCGAGCGTCTGACCGCCCTTTTCGACTCGCTGCACACCGCCGCCGACTGAACCGCTGAAATCCTTCAGATCAGGGTCGATCGTGACATATTTGACCAGCCCGCCCATGCTGCTCGCGCCATAGAGCGTGCCCTGCGGGCCACGCAGCACTTCGATGCGCGCCAGTTCCGACGGGTCGAGATCAGGTGCCGCGCCAAACAGGCCGCCCTGCCCGGTCGAGGAGCCATATGGAACGTCATCAACGGTAAAGCCGACCACGGGATTGCCCGTCACCGGGCTGGTCGTGATGCCGCGAATAGCAAGCTGCGCGCGGTTGCTCTGGAACTGAAGGTTCACGCCCGGCACACTGGCGAAGAAATCCTGCGCCCGGGTCTGGTTGTTCGCCAGCATATCGCTACCGCTAACCGCCGTCACCGGCACCGGCACATCGAGCAGCCGCTCTTCGCGCTTCTGGGCCGTGATGATGATGTCACCGCTCATCGTGCCTTCGCTGGCCTCGGACTGCGCATGAGCCGGGGCGGAGAGCGCCAGGATCACCAGGCCGGACATGGGCACGCAGGATAGTCTGAGCGCGCGCTTGAAGTTCATCGTCATTATAAATTCCCCTTTTGTTGCGTAATTTTTCAACGAAATCTGCGGTTATCCCGCTTTTCTTGCGCCGGATGGCGGAATTGGGTTGGGAGCGCGCCGCGCCTTGGCTTGGAAGGGCCTGCGCCTGCGCCACCATAAGAGGATGCCGGTCATGGAGATGCCGACCACCACAAGGCCGAATGCGGAGACCGCAA
>CAMLFF010000047.1 GCA_946479185.1 uncultured Sphingobium sp. | reverse complement strand
GCGAGACGGCAGGTAATTGCCGTTCGGTCGTCCGGCTGCCAATCCTCGATGGGCTGGTCGAGAAGCAAAAGTTGACGCTCGGGCGCCGAAAGTCGCGACAGCACCTGATCGAGCGCGATTCTGTAGCTGCAAGCATCGTTCATCGGGTCCATGTGCGATCGCAGATATTCGATGACGCGACCGATAACGGCGGGAACACCGACAACGCGATCAAGCGAAATGCCGGATCCCAGCCAAAGCGCATAGAGACCGCACGCGACTCCATCTGCAAGCCCTGGTGAACTCGTCTCCAGCAGCGTCAGAGTTTCAGCAACCGTGATCTCGCCCGCAGTCGGCAAATATTCCCCCAGAGACCATGCCACCGTGTGCCTTTGGCCGTCGTCGTTCTTGTAAGCACACCGTCGAGGACGCGATGCTAAATCAAATGACCCGGCCATTCCAGTTATTTGCAATCAGCTCGTTCAAGTCTGGATGGTCACGCATGGCAATCCCGGTACTTCGGCCTTAGCCGCCGTGCCGCATGACGTATTCGAGGAACTGGTCCGGCCTGGCCCCCTCGGCTGGCTCGGCGACGGTGATTGACATTGCCTCTATCCCCAGACTCGGACCGACGGTCCCGATCCACTGGCAGAGGAGTTTGGCGATGTGTCGGGCGTCACGGGTGGGCGCCGCGGTGCCAAAGGATATGGCTTGTGGTGGCACCCAAAATGTCGGTGAACGGGTTAAGCGATCCGCTTTGGCTTGACATTACTTCTTATTAGTGGCGGTTCTCTACTTGGGGGGATGCCGATGCCCAAAGTAATTTATCTAACCGGAGCGCCTGCATCCGGTAAGAGTTCAACGACGCGGTTGCTGCAGAGTCGGATCCCTGACCTGCTGGTCTGGGAATATGGTGCGCGCCTAAACGACACTCGAACGACGCATGCTCCGTTCGCATCCTCTGCTAGCCCGTTTGATAAAGGTGGAACGGCAACGGCATGCGTGATCCGAGCTCGGGATGTAGATCCCCGAATGTTGGATTGTATGTGAGCGGATAACCGAGCTCGTTTAGAACTTTCTTCAGAATGAGGACAAGTTTTGGATCGTTAGGCCCAATAGGGTAGATTACGGGACGCTGGGCATGCAGATGCGTATCGGTTTGATCGCAGCCGACCACTTCAGCTTTCAGGGCGGAAAAACGGCCACTATGCAAAAACCCCGGCATCCACGCCTTCGAGGTATTCATTGACCTCCTGAGCGCGCCCCTCGCGGACAAGAGAAGCGGCTGTAGCACCTCCAAAACCGGGCAATGGCCGAGAAAGATACCAAGCTGTCGCTTCGGAGTAGGTGGAAAACCGATGCATAATCTCTCGGATCATATCATCATCAGCAGGCGTCAGAACCTGTTCCGTGAAACCATTGAGATGCCAGTATGCTGGCACACCCTGGGTTTCATACTCATCTACCCGATTCAAATATTCGCCTACTTCCTCAAGCGTCCGCTCAGGCCATTGAGCGCGGGACGACCGCTGCAAGGAGCGCTGAACAAGCGTCTCTCGGACGCGTTCGAGCCGCTCAAGTTGGTAGTGATCGTTTACGATCGCATAGATTGCATGATCTGGATCGTTATATGTTTTTTGCTCGACTTTGCTCAGGAGCCAAGAAGCAAGCTTCGATGGCAGATAACATTCGAAGCGGAGACCATGATTCGCCGCGTACGGTCGAAGAGCACTGGCCTGCTTGGATTTTCGGTTGAGCAATTCGGCTACAGTTGGGTCAGTCACGGCCTGTAGCGGTCCCCGCCGCAGACACATTCTCAAAAGAAACGTTCATTGATCCGTCCTCCAAAACGAAATTTGGGGCGGACCGGCCAAAAGCCGGGTGTTCGTAACCAGAGCTCTCGCCGTGGCGCCGTCACCTTTAGGCCGAAGCCTTGGACATGCGCGACGGCCACCCGGCCGCAGTAGTTGCGACCGGCCGAGAGCATTAGGGTTACGACGCCCCGCCACTGGAATTTGCCAGTGGCTCCCTTGTCGTTACAGAAGGTCGAGATCGGCGCAAGAGGCATCTGATCATGCTCAAAAGATTGCGCAAAAGTGCTAGTTTCATCCCCCTCGTGTCGCTCGCCTAATAAGTTTTCCAATATGACCTGACAGAGCTTGGAAATCCGCGTCAGTAAGGGAGACGGCTACGCGAAAGCTGTGGGCACTAGAGGTCAATCCCCTTGAGTTTACACTCTACGAGCCTGAGGGGCCGACGGATATCCTCGTCAAGTGCCCGTGTCCTCTACAACAGGAGCAAGCGCTTCCAGAATGCGGCATTCAGCGACAGTTCCGCCTTTGCATGAAGTGATGAGCGTGCTCAATTCGCGCCGCAACGCGCTGAGATCGGCGATCTTGCGGTCAACCTCACGCAGATGCTCGGTTGCGATCCGGTCGACCGTGGTGCAATCGCGACCTCGGTCGTCGGAAAGGTCCAACAACGCGCGGACGCGCTCGATCGGAAAGCCAAGATCGCGCGCGCGGCGAATGAACGACAGTCGCGCTAGATGGCTCCCGTTGTATTGACGGTAGTTCGCTTGCGTTCGGGCTGGTGGGGGCAGCAGGCCGGTTTGTTCATAATAGCGGATCGTTTCAACCTTCGTGGCGGTCGCCCGCGCCAATTCACCGATTTGCATAACGTAACCCTCTAGTCACTATAGAGTGAACATAGGCTGAGGAAACCTACCAGTCGAGGTCCCTTTTTGAAGCGCTGGCACCCGACTGATCAATCCTGAGCGCACATACATTATTGCTCTTGACCCTCTAGTAACTAGAGGGTGCATAGACACGATCATGATGTTTGTCGGAGTCTTGGTCCATGGTTTGTAGCAGTTGCCAATCGGACGCGGCGCCAGCGCCCGATCCGCGCTGGCGCCGCATTCTCTGGATTGCGCTGGTCATCAATCTGGCGATGTTTCTGGGCGAGATGGTCGCAGGGATCGCTTCAGGATCGCGATCTCTGCAGGCGGACGCGCTCGATTTCCTGGGTGACTCTGCCAATTATGCGATCAGCCTCGGGGTCGCCAGTATGGCGCTGGGCTGGCGCTCGCGTGCCGCGCTGCTTAAAGGCGGTACGATCCTCGCCTTTGGCGTTTATGTCCTCGTCACGACGGTGCTTGCGGCTATGGGCCAAGGTGTGCCGAAGGCAGAAACGATGGGGATCGTAGGCCTGATCGCCCTGATCGCCAATGGCAGCGTTGCGCTCATGCTCTTTCGCTACCGGAGCGGCGACGCCAACATGCGCTCGGTCTGGATTTGCTCACGTAATGACGCGATCGGCAACCTCGCCGTCCTGCTCGCGGCAGCCGGTGTAGTGGGCACAGGTACTGCCTGGCCGGATCTGGTGGTCGCTCTGATTATGGCAGGCTTAGGTATCTGGGGCGGCCTGCAAATCATCAGCCAGGCTCGCATAGAGCTGCGCTCAAAACCTAGGAGTCTATTAGAAGCGCAGCAGTCGTTGATTTCTACAGGAATGTAGTTGTCAGGAGGAGCACAAATGCATCGATGGACGAACCTTTTTGCTTATTTGGCCGGTTCCCGGGAGAGGGTCCGTTTTGTGCACGGTGCGAGGATGCTGGCTGCGCCGATCCCAATATGGCGAGATGCGCACTCAACAAATTGCAAACCTTATGATGATGATGACTTTATTTCTTCATTCAACGAGCGAGACTAGACCGATGTCTGGGTTCCTGTTAGACTTTCTGTCGTGAGACAAGTTTTGAACATCCTCATTTGCTTTCTCGTCTTCTCCTTGGGAACGACGGCGATTGCTCATGTGCTCGAGAGGCCGGATGTTCGCGTGTTGTCTCATGAGGCGCGTGCAGATGAGGTTGCGTTAGGCCATGTGTCTGGTGATTCGGACCAAGTCCCCTTCGATAGCGACAAGGGGTATCCCCATCATCACGGCGGTTGCCACGGCGATCACGTTGCGGCGCCTGTCAAAATCACCAATAATGGGTCCCATCCCTATCTTCGGCTCGCAGCCATTTTTTCGATCCGTTTGATTCTGCCACGCTCCACTGCCGATCCGGCGCTGCGCCCTCCCCAAGCCTGACTTTCGCTGACCTCGCCGGCCATTGCCGTGCGGGGCCAATCCGATTTGTCAGGAGTTATCATTCATGCATCGTACCATCGCGGCCTTCATGGTCGCGGCGTCTCTCGCCAGTGCGGCCAGAGCGCAAACAACAATGCCGTCCGGCCTTCCGGCGGCGAGTGCTTTATCGCAAACTGCAGATACCTTCTCGCTCGAGAACGCGCTGGCTGCGGGTGGTATGCCATCGGTTACCACCGGCAACAACGCGACACCGGGGACCGGGGATAGCGTTTCGGCGCCACTGCCATCAATCGCGGCGGCCACGGCCGGCGTCGACGCTGCAACAGCGGCACGCCGCGTTGCCGGACTGCGCCCAAACCCCGAAGTACAGGCACAGGTTGAAAATCTTGCCGGGACCGGTGTCTATAAAGGTTTGCGAAGCTCCGAGACGACGGTTGGCGTGGTGCTCCCCCTGGAGTTGGGAGGGAAGCGGCCAGCGCGCGTTGCGCTAGCAACCGCACGCCTCACCCGCGCGCAAGTCCAGGCTGAAATCGCGAAGGCGGATCTGCGCTTGCGAATAACGCAGCTCTACATCGAGGCTGCCGCTGGTGAACGGCGCGCTGAAGTGCTGAGCGAGCAAGCCGGGATTGCTAACAACGCATTCCGCATCTCGAGTGAACGCGTCAAAGCAGGCGCTGTTGGGCCGATCGAGCAACAGCGTGCTGACGTACTGCGGATCAATGCGCAGGTCGCGGCCGATAATGCAGCCCGGCAGGCACAGGCGGCCCGTGTCAATCTTCAGACTTTACTTGCGGCGCCGGTGACCGGCACGCTTGATCGCTCTTGGTTCGAACGGATCGATGATTACGGACCGCCCCGGCCGGTAGATGTTGATGGAACGCTCGCCTTGGTTGCTGCGCAAGCGGACGTTCGCACCGCCGATGCGCAAGTTCGCGTGGCCCGGTCGTTGCGGGTTCCTGACGTAACGGTCAGCACTTTCGCCCGCCGGTTTGAGGCGACTAACGACACTGCCGCTATGGTCGGCATTTCGATCCCGATACCACTCTTCAACAACGGCAGTGCGTTCGTAGCGCAATCGCGCTCGGAACAGACTCAGGCGATTGCATTACGCAATTTGGCGTTGGCCGATACTCGTCAGCAGATTGCCAGCGCTCAGACCGAAGTGGCGAACGCCGCTTCGACCGCGTGGGCGGCAGGAGGCCCGGGCTTGACAGCGGCGCAGGAGGCAGCCCGCATCGCGCGGATTGGCTGGACACAGGGCAAGTTCGATCAAATCGCACTTCTTGATGCAGAGCGTACTCTTTCACAGACCCGCCAGACCTACGTCGATGCGCTCGCTGCGTATCATGACGCGCAGGCTAGGCTCGACCGGCTCACGACGCCGGCCCCCATAATTTCCGGAGATGATCGATGATAAAGGATAAACGCATACTAGGCGGCGGCGCAGCCGTCGCGATTGTTGCTGCGCTCGGCGGGTTCGGGATAGCGCGCTGGACCGCGAATGAACCTGCCGCAACGGAAGTGGCGAGCGGCAATGACGCTGTGCCCACGGAGGCGGAAAAGGCCCCCGATTCAGTGACCATGACCGCGCAGGCGGTGCAGCAAGCCAACATCGCTACCGAGACCATCAACCCGGGTGGGCTCGGCGCGGAGATCGTCGCGCAGGCAACGGTTAGCGCGTCGCCGCAAGGCGAGGCGATCGTAACCGCTCGCGCAGGCGGCGCGGTCACGCAATTGATGAAGCGGCTCGGTGATCCGGTGCGTGCCGGCGAAACGCTGGCCGTCGTCGAAAGCCGCGACGCGGCGCAGTTTGCAGCCGATCGCACTGCCGCTGCCGCCAAGTCGACGCTGGCGCAGAAAGCGCTCGCTCGCGAGCAATATCTGTTCCGTCAGAAGGTCTCGGCAAGTGTTGATCTGGAACAGGCAGAAGCCGAGGCCGCATCTGCCGCGGCGGAGGCACGCCGCGCAAGCGTGGCGGCAGGGGCCGCGCGCGTAACGTCTGACGGTCGCGGTGTGCTGGTGTCCAGCCCGATCTCGGGTCGCGGCACTTCGGAGAATGTTAGCCTGGGCGCCTTCGTCCAGCCCGAAACCGAATTGATGCGCGTCGCGGATGCGTCAAAGATTCAAATAGAGGCGGCGGTCGGTCCGACTGACGCACAACGACTCTCTCCAGGCGATCGAGCAATCATCGAGCTGCCCGATGGGCGGACGGTTGAGGGGCGCGTGCGCGCCGTCACACCCGGACTCGCAAACGACACGCGCTCGGCGACTGCCGTGCTGGACGTTCCGGGCAGTTTTCAGCCGGGACTTGCAGTGCGGGTACGGCTCCTACCAAGCCGGAGCGGCACGTCCAGCAACGCAATCGTGGTGCCGGAGGATGCGGTACAGACGCTCGAAGGGCGTGACATCGTGTTCGTGCGGACCGCGCAGGGCTTCAAGGCTCAGACTGTCACGATCGGACAACGCAGCAACGGCCGGGTCGAGATCCTGAAGGGTCTCGCGGCAGGCAGCCAAGTCGCAACCAAAAACGCATTTCTGCTCAAGGCCGAACTCGGCAAGGGCGCGGGCGAGGAAGAATAGACCATGATCGCAAATCTCATGGCGCTCTCTGTCCGCATGCGTTGGACGGTACTCGCCCTTTTCATAGTCATCGGCGGCCTCGGCCTATGGCAGCTTACGAAGCTGCCAATCGACGCAGTGCCAGATATCACCACCAATCAGGTTCAGATCAACACGATCGACCCGCGCTTGTCGCCGGTCGAAATCGAGAAACTCGTTACCTATCCTGTCGAAATCGCCTTGGCTGGCATTCCAGGTCTTGAAACGACACGTTCAATCTCGCGCAACGGCTTCAGCCAGGTCAGTGCGATCTTCACCGACAGCACCGATCTCTACTTCGCGCGCCAGCAGGTTGGTGAGCGCCTGCGCCAAGCAACCGAAAACTTGCCTGACGGTGTGCAGCCACAGGTTGGACCCGTCTCCACGGGTCTTGGCGAGATCGTGATGTACACGGTTGGCTACGCTAATCCGGACGGCAAGGGCGCCAAAAAAGTCGCAGGCCAACCAGGGTGGCAGCCGGACGGCAGCTATCTGACGCCCGAAGGCGAAAGACTAACGGATGCGGTGGCCAAGGCGAGCTATCTGCGAACTGTTCAAGACTGGATTATCGGTCCGCAGCTTCGCTCGGTGAAAGGCGTTGCCGGCGTCGACTCCATTGGTGGTTATGCCAAGACGTTCGTGGTCGAACCAGACCCGACGAAGCTCGCCAATTTCGGAATCTCTTATAGCGAACTCGGCCAAGCTCTCGAGAACGCAAATCTCGCGGTGGGTGCTAATTACTTCAATCGCGGTGGTGAAGCGTACCTTGTGCGCGTCGATTCCCGCGTGCGTACAGTCGATGAGATCAGAAATGCTGTCGCGGCGACGCGCGGGGGAACCCCAATCACGATCGGCCAGATCGCTAACGTTCGCGTTGGGGGTGATCTGCGAACGGGTGCGGGTAGCATGAACGGCGAGGAAGCGGTCATTGGCACGGTGCTGATGTTGATCGGCCAGAATAGCCGGGTTGTCGCTACAGAGGCCTCGTCAAAGCTTGACCAGGTTGCGAAAACGCTGCCGCCCGGCGTCCAGGTTAAAGTGGTTCTGAACCGTGCTGAACTGGTCGGCGCGACGGTGGCGACGGTCCAGCGCAATCTGACCGAAGGCGCGATCCTTGTTGCCGTGGCGTTGTTCCTGTTGCTCGGTAACTGGCGCGCCGCCGTGATTGCAGTGCTGGTCATCCCCTTCTCATTCTTGATGATGGCCATGGGAATGAACGCGTTCAAAGTCCCCGGCAACCTGATGAGCCTGGGGGCGCTCGACTTCGGTCTGATCGTCGATGGGGCCGTTATCATCATTGAAAACTGCCTCGCCAGACTGGCGCACCGGCAGGAACATGAAGGTCGACTGCTTTCGCTCCGCGAACGACTGGAGGAGACGATGCGGGCGTCACAGGAGATGATCAAGCCGACCGTCTTCGGCCAAGCGATCATCCTGCTCGCGTTCGCACCGCTGCTCACATTTACGGGCACCGAGGGTAAGACGTTCTCGCCGATGGCGATCACGATCATGCTCGCGCTGGTGGCCGCGTTCGTGCTCGCAATCACGCTGGTGCCAGCGCTGGTTGCAATCCTGATCCGCGGTAAGGTCGCGGAGAAGGACGTGTGGCTGATCCGTAAGTCCAAGGAACGCTACCTGCCGTTGCTGGATCAGGCGATTGCGCGTCCGTGGCCATTCATCCTGGGCGGATTGGCCTTCTTCGTAGCGGCCATCCCCGCGTTTGGGCTGCTAGGCTCGGAATTTATTCCCCAGCTAGATGAGAAAAACCTCGCCTTTGCATCGACACGAGTGCCCTCCGTCAGCCTTGATCAGTCGCTGGCGATGGAACGCAAGGTCGAGGAGGCGGTAATCAAAATTCCGGAAGTCGCCTTGATGTTCTCGAAGACAGGCACTGCGGAAGTTGCGAGCGATCCGATGCCGCCAAACGTATCGGATGGCTTCGTTATCTTGAAAGAGAAAGATCAGTGGGCGGAAGGTACAACCAAAGCCGATGTGGTCGCCAAGATTGAAAAGGCCACCGGCGGTCTTCTTGGCAATCTTTACGAGGTCAGTCAGCCGATCCAGCTGCGATTTAACGAGCTTATCGCGGGCGTTCGTGGCGATGTTGCGATCAAGCTCTACGGCGATGATCTCGACAAGATGGCGCTGACGGCAAATGAGATGGTGCGCGTACTCCAGACGATACCCGGTGCGGCCAGCGTCAAGGCCGAACAGGTCGGTGGCGCACCGGCGCTCGACGTAAAGCTCGACCGCGCCGCGATCGCGCGCCTCGGCCTCACCGTCCGCGACGTTGCGGATACGGTCGCAGCAGGGCTCGGCGGGCGTGAATCGGGGCTTGTGTACGAGGGCGACCGGCGTTTCGACGTCACCGTGCGCGTCCCTGAGACGACCCGCGCCAATCTCGACGACATCCGCTCGCTGCCAGTGCTGCTCCCGGAGGTGGAAGGCAGGCCGCGCGCACAAGTGCCGCTGGCACAGGTCGCGCAGATCCGGCTTACCGAAGGGCTGAATCAGATCAGTCGTGAGAACGGCAAGCGTCGCGTGGTCGTCCAGGTCAATCTCGGCGGACGCGATGCCGGTTCGTTCGTTCAGGAAGCGCAGGCGAAAATCGCGCAGGTCAAGCTGCCGGCGGGCTATTACCTCGAATGGGGTGGTCAGTTCGAGAACCTTGCCGCTGCATCGAAACGGCTCTCGATCGTGGTGCCGTTGTGCTTTCTGGTCATCTTCGGGCTGCTTTACATGGCACTGGGTGGATTCGGCCGGGCGGCGGCGGTGTTCCTGGCGGTTCCACTAGGACTTGCGGGCGGCGTCTTCACGCTTGTCCTCACCGGCATCAACTTCTCGGTGTCGGCGGCGGTGGGGTTCATCTGCCTCGCCGGCGTGGCGGTGCTAAACGGGCTTGTCGTCATGACGGCAATCCGAGACCGCAGTGAAGCTGGATTGCCTATCGCGCAGGCAATCCGTGAAGGCATGGCCGACAAGATGCGGGCGGTCATCATGACAGGGTTTGTGCCGGCAATCGGCTTCGTGCCGATGGCCCTCGCGCACGGCACCGGCGCTGAAGTCCAGAAGCCACTTGCGACGGTGGTGATCGGCGGCCTGATTGCGGCGACTATCCTCACCCTGCTCGTGCTGCCCGCGCTCGCGAAAGTGATCCTCGGGCGAAAAGAGCACCAGAAAGAACAAGGAACGAGCACGCCGTACGGCGATGACCCTGCCCCTTTGAGAGGAGAAGCGTGATGGGACAACCCACTCGAAAATTGCTGAGGATCTACACAGATGAAGCGGCTTATATCGGCGATCGCAAGGTTTTCGAATATGTCGCCTCGCTAGCCCGAGATCGAAAGATGGCGGGCATCACGGTGCTCGAGGCGCTGATCGGATTTGGGGCCTCATCGCACGTCCACCGCCGCCATGTGCTCGAAAGTGATCGAGCCGTTGTGATCGAGATCGTCGATTTTGAGGATGCATTGCGCGCGTTCGTTGCCAGTCTGGATGATGTGCCTGACATCGGCCTCATCACGCTGGAAGCCATCGAGGTCATCGGGGGCAAGGCCAGTAAAACGCTGGAAAGCCGTAGCCAATGAGGGCCGAAACCGCCCGCACCGTGGCTTTTTCCAAACAAGCCCTTGGCGTTCAGCCAGCTCTCATCAATCTCCGGCCCAGTCGGGAAGGAGGCCGCTTTTGCGCGGCCTCCGTTTCGATCATGTCGGGCCTCGACAGGACAGGCAGTCATGAAGGAAGAGACCAGTTTCGATTTCAACATGTCAGCGCTCCGGATTTGGTCGCTGATCTCCGATCTGAGGGGCTTCTCGCGGTGGCACCCCATCTATCGGATTGCGGGCGAAGCAGAACGTGGTGCCGAAATCGATGTGACATGCTTCCTATTCGGCGGCGGTCGGAAAATGACGACGCAATTGATCATCAACCGTCTGACAAAACCCCAGCTCATTGGATGGCAGATCGGTGTGCGGGGCTTCCTCACTTTAGACGAACGCTACCAGATCGATGCGATCGCGAACGGGGTCCGTGTTCACCATTCGGTCGAATGCCGGGGCGTCATCGGTGGTTTGGTCGGCCTAATACTGCGCAAAGGCCTGCTCCGGACCATGCGGCAGGAGGATGCCGCATTTTTAGCGCTCCTGCGCCGTCAGTCGCGACTGCACGGGCAGTCCCAGCGAAATCGTCGGCACCCGATCAAACCGCCTCCACCGGACGCCGCGAACGACTGATTGCACGATAATCCGAGAAAGGAATCCATGATGGTAGATAGCCCTTCTTCCCCCGGACTACTGTGCCCGACGTGCCGCGTCGATCTCGTCATGAGCGAGCGCCAAGGCATCGAGATCGACTATTGCCCGCAATGTCGTGGGGTCTGGCTCGATCGCGGCGAACTCGACAAAATCATAGAGCGCAGTGCCGGCGGCGACATCGCACCGCAGCAGGGCGGCGACCGCGCCGGAATGTTCGACGATCACAGCCTTGGCAGACATGGTGGGAAGCACGGCTACGAGCGGGGCCATAAAGTTCGCCGCACGGGTTTCCTGAGCGAATTGTTCGACTGAACTATGATGGATCGGCCGCCGCATAACGAGCCCTTCGGGTGTCCGTGTGAGAACGGCCCACGCCATGGGCGTGCACCCCTGAGCGCCCATGGCGAAAGATCAAGGACCAAGGGAGAGGGGTCGCGCCGACCCCGCAGGGGCGCGGTTCGATGTATCCACTTCGCAGCCGGGCTTGCCTTGGCGCCGAGCCTGTTCGGCTGTTCGCTATTCAGTAAGAGCAGGAGCGAAGCATCGCGTGATCGCCAGACACCTTACCTCATTGGCGAGCATTTCTATGCCTGCCCTGATGGCTTACGCATTCAGGTCGATTTCCTCGGTGATGGTCTGACCCTCGATATAAAGACTAGGCCGAACACCGCTCCCGTGCACGTACCCTGTCGAGATGCGACGGACAGAGTGGCGGGCGGCCAAGCCGAAGGATCGACGGCATGATGACACTCTCGTCTTGGGGGGGAACTCTTTCCCATATTATCACTCTCGCGCTGGCCTATGCACTGGCGCTTCCGGTTGGCTGGGACCGGGAGAAGGACGAACGCAGCGCAGGCATCCGAACCTTTCCGCTGGTCGCCATCGCCAGTTGCGGGTTCGTGCTTGTCGGGATCGCCATTCTCGGGCGCACGTCACCCGCCCAAGCACGCCTGCTTGAAGGATTGATAACCGGCGTTGGGTTCATCGGCGGTGGCGCCATATTGAAGTATCGCGGAAAAGCGTCCGGGACCGCTACCGCTGCAAGCCTCTGGGCGACCGGCGCGCTGGGCGCCGCAGTCGGTTATGGTCTTTACGACATCGCGGTCGTTCTTAGCCTGACGACCTTTCTGACGCTGCATTTCTCCTATCCTCTGAAGCGCGCTTCCCAAGATCACGCCGAGCCGGCTGACCGGCAATGAGGCACAATCGTCCCGTAAAAACTCGCGCGAAGTGGCAATGGCCTGAGAATGCCGGGCAGTTCAGCCCCCTGTCTCTTGCTTCGAACGACGACGTCATTGGAGTTGCTCAATGGCTTTTATGATTTTCAGAATGTTCCCGGAGGTACACTTGACGCTATTGCGGGTTGGAATCGTCGGCATATGCGTTGTGCTGACGTTATCGGGGTGTTCCGAACAGGCTCGCAAAGCGCCACCGACCGAACAGGAAATCCACGCCGGCGACAGCGGGGATGCGAGCGGAACCCGCGGTCGCCACCCTTATCGGTGTGACGACAATCGCCCGCTGCTCGTCGACTTCAAGAATGAGGGCTTGGCGCTCGAACTGCGCCGCGATGCATATGCGGCGCCAATCGTTCTGACCGCGCCTGCACCCGGGCTGCAATATGTCGGCGACACGATGAGCGCGACTTTCTCTGGCAACGAAATCAAGATTGAGGAAGCGGACAAGCGTCCGGTCCTGTGCAGGAAGGCAACGAAATTGTGACCAACCCACCCGGTACTGGGACGCGCTGACGATGGCAGCGCTCAAATTTTCCCTGATCCCCATGATCGCGATCATGATGGGCGCGCTCATTGCCGGATGGCGCACGCCCGGCGAGAAGATGGTCGCAGCCATGCAGCATTTGGCTGCGGGCGTGGTGTTCGCCGCTGCTGCAACGGAGATCCTGCCGATGGTAATGCACGGCGGTTCTCCAACCGCGACACTGATCGGCGGTGCGCTGGGCGTCGCCGTGATGCTTGGCCTAAAGGCAGCGGAAAGCCGGTTCAAAGGGCCGGTCGCGCTGCTCGCCGCGATCGGGTTCGATCTGGCGATAGACGGCCTGGCTCTCGGACTCGCCTTCATCGCCGGCGAGAAGGCGGGCACGTTGCTGGCCGTGGCGCTGACCCTCGAAGTGCTGTTTCTTGCGCTGACCCTCACCAACGATCTGGCGAGCCGACATCGCAAAGTGAAGGCGATCGGTCTGACCTGCGCATTAGCGGTGCTGGTGCCGATCGGCGCGCTGATCGCGCAGCCGGTGGCGTTGCTGACGCCGGTATGGATCACTGGCTTTCTGAGCTTCGGCCTGATGGCGCTGCTCTATCTCGTCACCGAAGAACTGCTGGTCGAAGCGCACGAGAAGCCGGACTCGCCGCTTATCAGCGCGATGTTCTTCGTCGGCTTCCTCGTCCTCCTTCTGATCGAGGAAACCATGGCATGACGGTTCAACCGGACGGTAAGGTCTCGGCCGAGCGTCGCACGCTCTGGATCGTGCTACTGCTCAACGCGGCGATCGCTGCAGCTTTCTTCGTGACGGGGCTAACAGGCGATTCCAGCGCGCTCATCGCCAACGGCATCGACAACTTCTCCGACACCGCAGTCTATGGGCTGAGTCTCATCGCGCTGAGCCGCGGGCGCACATGGAAGACCCGGGCTGCAAACGTATCCGGCGTGATGCTGCTCATTTTCGCAGGCGGCATCCTGCTTGACGTCGGTCGCCGCTATATCCAGGGCAGTGAACCGGTCGGACCGACAATGATGGTGATGTCGGCGATCGCTGGCGTCGTGAACTATATCTGTCTGCGATTGCTGCAGCGGCTTAAGCAGCCTGATGTTAATTTGCGCGCGGCGACCACCTTCAGTTTCAACGATTTCATCTCCAACGGCGGCATCCTGATCGCGGGCGCGCTGGTGCTGTGGCTGGGGACGAATTGGCCCGATCTACTGGTCGGCCTTGCTACCGCCCTTATCGCGATCAAGGGCGGCATCGAAATCCTGCGCGATGCGCAGGCAGAAACCAAGACAAACGCGGAGACAGCGTCATGACCGACAAGTTCGAACTTGATATTCCTGTTCTTCTTCCGGAGGTTCCTGACGCCGCCGATGCCTGTGTCGGGCGCCTCGTTTCGACGTTGAGCGCCAAGCGCGGCGTCGAGCGTGCGCACGTTCTGGCGGCCGATGGCGATACGCCGGCAAAGCTCTGCATCCATTTCGACAGCGAATTGCTGCCACTGTCCCGCGTACGCGACATGGTGCGAGCGGCAGGCGCCGACATCAGCGTAAGATACGGTCATGCGACATGGCAGGTCGAAGGGATCGGCCACGAACGCCGCGCCCGTACCGTTGGCGAAACCCTGCTCCAGGTGCCCGGCATACTGCAGGCCGATGCCAGTGCCTCGGGCAGTGTTCGCGTCGAATATGACAAGGAGCGCGTTGATGAGCCGGCAATCCTCGCGGCGCTGGCCAGGCTCAAGGTCAGGCCGGGCAAGCGGACGGGCTCCGGTCAGG
>CAMLFF010000046.1 GCA_946479185.1 uncultured Sphingobium sp. | reverse complement strand
CCTTAAAAACGCGATTACGCAACGATCCCCTTCAGAGGAGGGGCTGGGGGTGGTGGCGATGCGCACGCATCGCAGCGACCGAAAATTACGCCGATGCTGTAAAACACCACCCTAACCCCTCCTCTGAGCCGCGGGCGAGCGAAGCTCAACAGGAGGGGCTCGAGGCGCCTTCAAGCAAGCGTAATAAAGCTATCCAGCACGCGCTTCTGCCCGGCCTGCTCGAAGGCAATCTCAAGCTTATTGCCCTCGATGCCGATGATCTCGCCATATCCAAACTTCTCATGGAACACGCGCATGCCCACGGCCACATCGCTGCGGCCCTTGGCCCCGACGCTCACAGCGCTCTGCCGCGCTTCCACGATGCGCTTGGGTTCGGTGGAATATTGAGCCTTCGCCCGGTGCCAGCCTGGCCCGCGCCCATCGGTGCGCGTGACATTGGCGAAGGGGTCGTCCCGCTCCGACCAGTTCGCACGCCACAGGCTTGCGCCGCCGGACATGGTGGTTTCCTCCTCCACCGTCTCCTTGGGCAACTCGCCGATGAAGCGCGAGGGCATGGAGCTTGTCCACTGCCCATAGATGCGCCGGTTGGCGGCGTGGAGGATGGTGCAGCGCTTGCGGGCGCGGGTGATGGCGACATAAGCGAGGCGCCGCTCTTCCTCGAGAGCCGCGACGCCGCCCTCATCGAGCGAGCGCTGGGATGGGAATACCCCATCCTCCCATCCGGCAAGGAACACGGAGTCGAACTCCAGCCCCTTCGCGGCGTGGATGGTCATGATGGTGACCTTGGCATCCTCCTGGCTCGCCTCATTGTCCATGACGAGGCTGACATGCTCGAGGAACGCGCCGAGCGTGTCATATTCCTCCATCGCGCGGGTGAGTTCCTGCAGGTTCTCCAGTCGCCCGCTCGCCTCGGTGGTGCGTTCGGCTTGCAGGGCGGTGGTGTAGCCGCTTTCATCCAGAATCTGCCGGGTGAGATCGGCATGTCCCATCGTCGTCGCAAGATCACGCCAGCGGGCCAGATCACCCACAAACCGCCCAAGCGACTTGCGCGCTTGCGAGGTCAACTCATCGCTGTCGATGATCCGCGCGGCGGCGAGCATGAGCGACACACCCTGTGCGCGCGCCAGCCGGTGGACCTTCTCCACCGCCTTGTCCCCCAAACCCCGCTTGGGCACATTGACGATCCGCTCGAAAGCCAGATCATCCGATGGCTGGTTGACGAGGCGCAGATAGGCCAGCGCATCGCGAATTTCCGCACGCTCATAAAAGCGAAAGCCGCCGACGATGCGGTAGGGCATGCCGATCTGGATGAAACGGTCTTCCAGCTCGCGGGTCTGGAACTGCGCACGCACGAGGATGGCGACCTGATCCGCGCCAATGCCCTGCCGCCCAAGGCTCTCAATTTCCTCACCGATGCGCCGCGCTTCTTCCGGCCCATCCCACACCCCGATGACGCGCAGCTTCTCGCCCTCGGCTTCCTGCGTCCACAAGGTCTTGCCGAGCCGCCCGCCATTTTGCGCGATCACGCCCGATGCGGCGGCAAGGATGTGCGGCGTAGAGCGGTAATTCTGCTCCAGCTTGATCGTCTTGGCGCCGGGGAAATCCCGCTCGAAGCGCAGGATGTTCGCCACTTCTGCGCCGCGCCAGGAGTAGATGGACTGATCGTCATCCCCCACGCAGCAGATATTCTTGCGCTTCTGGGCGAGCAGCCGCAGCCACAGATATTGGCTGGTGTTGGTATCCTGATACTCATCCACCATGATGTAGCGGAAGCGATCCTGATACAGCGCCAGCACCTCGCGATCATTGCGGAACAGCGTGAGCATGTGAAGCAGCAGATCGCCAAAGTCACAGGCGTTGAGCGCGCGCAGACGGGCCTGGTAGAGTGCATAAAGCCCGCCGCCCTTGCCATCGGCAAAGATCTCGCTCTCGCCCGCATCGATTTCGCCGGGTGTCAGCCCCTTATTCTTCCATTTGTCGATGAGGCCAGCGAGCGCGCGGGCGGTCCAGCGCTTCTCATCAATCCCCTCGGCCTGAATGATCTGCTTCATCAGGCGCAGCTGATCATCCGTATCGAGAATCGTGAAATTGCTCTGCAGACCGACGAGCTCCGCATGGCGGCGCAGCATCTTGGAGCCGACGGAATGAAAGGTGCCAAGCCAGGGCATCCCTTCCACCGCCGGGCCGATCATCCGGCCCACCCGCTCGCGCATTTCGCGCGCCGCTTTGTTGGTGAAAGTGACGCTCAAAATCTCGGATGGATATGCGCGTTGCGTCGCCACCAGATGGCAGAGCCGCGCCGTGAGCGCTGCGGTTTTGCCCGTGCCTGCGCCCGCCAGAACCAGCACCGGGCCCTCGGTTGTCAGCACAGCCTCGCGCTGCGGCGCGTTCAGCCCCTGAATATAGGGCGGGTCGGATGGGGAGGGGGCTGGGAATGAATCGGTCACATGCGAACAGCTAGGGAACATGAGGTTGCGGGGCAAGGGCTCAGCGTGCCCGATGTTCCATTCATCGCTTCAACTCGTCGTGATGGCGTTCGCGAGGGGCCATTTGGGAACTCCCGCGATGAATTGGGGTTTTCACCTGCAGAACATATTGCCGGACCCCGATCTTCGTCCCGGGCAAAACAACGTAAAAGAGAAGGATGTTCTATGCGCTTTTCTACTTTGCTGACCTGTCTGAGTGCATCTGCCATCGCGATGGCGGCCCATGCGCAGGATATGCAGGCACCGCCCGCCGGTGAGCCAATGACGCAGCCGGGTGCAGGCCCTGCTCCGATGGATCCACCGCCTCCGCCGCCACCGCCTGCTGCATCGCCTCCGGGCGGCATGTCTGGCGACATGGCGACGCCTCCGCCGCCTCCAGGGCCACCACCCCCACCGCCGCCAGAAGGCGCAGCTCCGCCGCCGGACGGGATGGCACCGCCGCCCCCACCACCGCCTCCGCCAGTAGCGGGTGGCCAGATCGAGATGCAGGCTCCAGCCCCTGTGGCGCAGGCAGCACCACCGCCACCCGCAGAGTATCCGGTCTGCTCACGCACTGTGAAGGATGCGTGCAGGAACCCCGGTTCCAAGTGAACTAGGTTCGGACGGGAAAATCTGACCTAAAAATTGGGCCGGCGCTGGAGGTTAATCCTCGGGCGCCGGTCTCAATATATGCAGGCGGGCTTTGCCGACGACACGATCGGTTTCCAGAACGAAGCCCTTCACGTCGACATGCTCGTTCTTGGCCGTCTCGATGCTGATCCAGGTCCCTGGGCCAGTCCATCCGAGCCTTGCGAGCTTATCCAGCGCCACGGCGCCAGCACCCGTCCCATAGGGCGGATCCATGAAAATCAAATCGAGCGGGGCGGGCGCACGGCCCAGCGCCAGCACATCCCCCTGACGCAGATCAGGCCGCTCTATGCCAAATTTGCCGGCGTTGGTGCGGATGGCAGTCACGGCAGCGCGATCCCGCTCCACGAACAGGCATGTCTCTGCACCGCGTGACAGCGCCTCAAGCCCGAGCGCGCCCGAGCCAGCAAAGAAATCGCCAACACGCAGACCCTCAAACGAACCGAGCCGACTGGTGAGCATGGAGAAGAGCGTCTCGCGCGTGCGGTCTGCGGTAGGGCGGGTTTCCTCACCCGCAGGCGCGACCAGTGGGCGGCCCCGCCAAAGCCCTGAGATAATCCTCATGTGCCGATGGTCCTATTTCAATGTCTTGCGGAACTGGCCAAGATCGGCCTGACGCACTTCCACCACTTCACCGGGCTTGGAATCACCCAGCACGAAGGGCCCGTAGCGGGTACGGATCAGGCGGTTGACCTTGAGGCCCAGATGTTCGAGCACGCGCCGCACTTCGCGGTTCTTGCCTTCGGTCAGCGTCATTTCGAGCCACTGATTAGCGCCGGTGCGCCGCTCCAGATTGGCGTCGATCTTGCCGTAACGCATGCCTTCAATCTCAACGCCATCGATCAGCTCTTCAAGCTGCGCCTGCGTCACTTCGCCAAAGGCGCGGGCCCGATAGGTGCGCTCGACACCGGTGGAGGGAAGCTCCATCTGGCGTTTAAACTCGCCATCGGTAGTCAGCAGCAAAAGCCCCTCGGTATTGAGATCGAGCCGCCCGATAGGCATTACGCGCGGCAAATCGGTAGGCAGGCGATCATAAATGGTCAGCCGGCCTGCGGGGTCCTTGGCAGCGGTCAGCAGCCCTGGGGGCTTGTGATAGAGGAACAGCCGTGTCGCGGTCGGCTCCTGCACCTGCTTGCCATCCACGCTCACGCCGCGCAGCGATGTGAGCAGCGTCGCAGGCGTCAGCACCTTCTCATCATTGATGGAAACGCGGCCATCCTCGATCATCCGCTCGACATCACGGCGCGAGGCAACGCCAGCGCGCGCGAGCAATTTGGCGATGCGCTCGCCCTCGCGCGGACTGCCATCATCGGCGGCGCGGCGGACCTGCGGCGCGGCAGGCCCGTTGCGGCCAGCACCACGGCGCATGCGCGGCGGGGACATGCGGCCACGCTCGCCGGTAGGAGCGGTGGGGCGGGATGGTCTACGAGGACCTTTTGGGCCACTTGGGCTGGGCAAGATTTTCGTCCGTTGTTATTTGGCTGTTTTTAATTGTGCTGTGTCGCCGTTGCACTGGCGAATCACGGTTGCGCGACCTAGCGTTTTCAAGCGCGTCGATCGATCCTATTTCGATCCCAAGGTTAGTGGCGCAACGGGAATGAGGCGGCAATGTTTTTCTCGAAAAGGGTGCAGCAGATCCGCCGGATCCTGGTCGTGGAAGATGAGCCGCTTACCGCGTTCGATTATGAGCACACGCTGCAGCAGGCCGATTATGAGGTAATTGCCACAGTCGCCCGGTTCCGCGATGCGCAGCAGATCATCCTTGGGCAGGGCGCTGTCGATCTGGTGATCACCGATATCCAGCTGGCGGGCGTGCGCTCTGGCATCGAGTTGGCGCGCCATGCTCGTGAGCTTGGCATTGCGGTGTTATATGCCAGCGGGCGTCCCCCGGAGGATATCGCCGAGCAGCGCCATGCTCTCGGCTGTCTCGCAAAGCCCTTTTTGCCGCGCGACTTGATCCGCGCCATCACTGTTTGCGAGCGGCTGGTGGGATTCAAGCCGGCAGGGCGCCTGCCACGCGGGATGACGGTGTTCCCACGCGACCAAGTGCAGACCTGAATGACAAAATCGCTTTTACCTGCGGCGTGACCGGTTAGGGATAAGCGACACGGGTCAAAATTGGGGGGCGATGCAGCCATGAGTTCAGCACAGATCGCCAGCGAGGCGGATGCGTCCGCAGCGCCGCCTAAGGGCTGGGCACTGCTCAAGGCGGCGCTCTCCAACCGCAAGGTCGGCATTATGCTGGTGTTCGGCTTTGCATCCGGCCTGCCTTATGTGTTGCTGCTCGGCACGCTCTATGCCTGGTTGGGTGAAGCGCAGGTCGACCTTGAGACGATGGGCGTCTTCTCGCTGATCGGCCTTGCCTATGCCTTCAAATTCCTCTGGTCGCCCATTGTCGATCGGGTGAATCTGCCGCTGATCGGCTATCTCGGGCGGCGGCGATCTTGGCTGGTGCCGATCCAGATCTTGCTCTCGGGCTCGTTCATCATTCTCTCGCAGCTTGATCCCCTGACTTCGCTCGGCATCTTCTCGCTACTGGCAGGCCTTGGCGCATTCGCATCGGCCACGCAGGATATCGTGATCGATGCCTGGCGCGTGGATGTGGCGGACGAGAAGGCGACATTGGAAATCCTCTCTTCCGTGTATCAGCTGGGCTACCGGATCGCGACGCTCGCCGGGGGTGCGATGGCGCTTATCATGGCGGAGCGGATCGGCTGGTCGAACGTCTATCTCGTCTTCGGTATCGCCATGCTTGTGCCGCTCATCGCCAGCCTGCTCGCGCCCGATACGCCGCGGCCTTTGGTCGCCAATGCAGCGCTCATTCCAGCGGGTGAACTCACGCTCAAGGTGCGGCTGATTGCGATGCTGATCGTGGGCGCGTCATGGGTGTGGGCGCTGGCGGAGGTCATCATCTTCATGGTGCAATCGCTCGGCGCCGAGCCTGCGGCGCGGCCGGACTCAGGCGCATTCATCAAGACGATGGGGCCGCTTATCGTCATCGCGACCGTGCTCGTGCCTGCCATCATTGCCGCTGTGCTCAATTACTGGCGCAAACATGCGCGCCATGTGCTGCCTCGCGAAGAGCCACTGACGAGCAGCGGCGCGCATCTGGTGCAACATGCCTATACCGCGCTGCTGATGCCGCTGGCTGAGATCATCTCCCGGCTCGGCTGGGCGTCCATTCTGGCGCTCGGCATCATCCTTTCCTACCGCTTCACTGATGGCGTGTGGGGGCCGTTTGCGCTGCCATTCTATCTGCAGGAGCTGAAATATACGAATGACGAGGTGGCGATCGCGTCCAAATTCTTCGGTGTCGGCATGACGATGGCGGGCATTGCGCTGGGTGCGATTTCCTTCGCCACCCTGGGCCGGATGATCACGCTGATCCTGGGCGCGCTCGTCGCGGCGCTCTCTAACCTGCTCTACATGGATCTCGCTTTGGGCGGCGCGGGGCTCGATATCTTCGGGCGGTTCAGCGGCTTTTATTGGCTGACCGAGATGTTCGGCGCCGATGCGCGCTTCTCACGGCTTTTGCTCGCGATCACGGGCGAGAATATTGCAGGCGGGCTCGCAGGCGCGGCATTCGTGGCTTACCTCTCGACGATCACCTCCAAGAAGTTCAGCGCCGTGCAATATGCGCTGCTCTCCTCGCTCACCTTCCTCGTCGGCGCACTCGGGCGCGGCGCGCTCGGCGGCATGATCGAGACTCGGGGCTATGCCGATGTGTTCCTGCTGACGACCCAACTGGGGTTCATCGCGGTGATATTGTGCTGCATCGAGGCGTATCGGGTGCGCGGGCAATCGAAAGCTGAGGCGGCGAGTGAGACTGGCGGCTGAGCAGTCCGGGCGCATTCGAACGGCTGCTAATTGGGGTTTTTTCTTGGAAAGGGCCTGTCCGGACACGATAACCTTGCAGACATTCGCAGATCGCAGCATCATGCGCCTATATGTGCGTGGATAATGGAGAAGCCGGGGTGAGAGATGCGGCGGTATTCTTCATTGGGCTAATGATGGTCGGCGCGGCGGGTGCCCTCGGCGCACTAAGAGGTCATCGCTCTGCGGGCATTCCTGAAATCGCTTGGAGTGTGCTGTTATTGGGCGGGGTTGCGATTGTCGTGATCCGCTACTTCGAGACACGCCGCCGCCGGTAAGCCTGCTCGGCTTTGTGCGATATGGCCAGTACAAGGACGGCGCTGAAGACCGCTTTCCACCCCATCTCAGTCGTACAGCGCCGCCAACGCGCAAGTTCGAAGCGGACATTCGCTCAGCGTTCAATTTGGCCATTATGCATAAACGTCAGACCGGCGGCTGATCATTCTCGATAAGCACTTGGCCTGCGAGATAGAGCGTCCCCGCAATCAGCACGGTCCGCTCCGGGCCACCCGACGCTGCAATATCATCCAGCGCCTCGCGGATTGTCGTGAAGGCGCTGTGTGCAATATCCCACTGCGCGCCCACTTCTGCGAAAACCTCCGGGCCGTGATGTTCATGTCCCGGCACCGGGAGGGAGCGGATCGAACGGAGCAGCGGGCGCAGTGGCTCGAGAAAACCGCGCACATCCTTGTTGGCGAGCATGCCGGTGACGAGGTCCAGGCCTTCAGCCGCCAGCCCTGACTCCTGCAGGGCGGTGGCCAGCGCCTTCCCCGCATCTGGATTATGCCCGCCATCGAGGATGATCGCGCGGCCCGGTATGCGCGCATTGAGCGGCCCGCCCTCAAGCCGCTGCATCCGCGCGGGCCATTGCGCCCAGAGCGGCGCAGCGCGCAGGGCGGCCTCGCTGATCGTCAGCGCACTCTGGTGCCGCAGCATAGCGATGGCGAGGCCAAGATTGGCGATTTGATGTGCGCCCGAGAGCCGGGGCAGTGGCAGGTCAATCCGCCCGGCCTCATCGCGATAATGGAGCTGGCCCTGATAATCGGCAATATCCCAGCTGCGTCCGCGCGGCAGATGCGTTGCGCCTGCGCGCTCCGCGACCTTGGCGATCGTGGCGTTCATGGCGGGGCGATAATGCTGGGTGATGAGCGGCGCGCCATTTTTGGCGATGCCGGCCTTCTCGAAGGCGATGCGGCTGAGCGGCTCGACCGGCACATTCTCTTCCGGTGCGAGGAGAAAGCCCTCATGGTCGATCGCGAGCGAAGAAATGCCACATGTGACAGGGTTAGTCAGCACATTGGTGGCATCCAGCCGACCGCCGAGGCCCACTTCGATCACGCAGGCATCTGCCGGAATCCGCGCGAACAGCATGAAGGCGGCAGCGGTGGTGATTTCGAAGAAGCTGGCGTTCAAATCTCCGCCAAGATCAAGCACTTGCTCGAGCGCGCTGGCGAGCATGTCATCGTCGATCAGCGTCCCCGCGATGCGGATGCGCTCGTTGAAGCGCACCAGATGCGGCGATGTAAACACATGGACGCTTTTGCCATCGGCCTCCAGCGCTGCGCGCAGATAGGCGCAGGTCGAGCCTTTGCCATTGGTGCCCGCGACATGGAAGGTGGGGGGCAGGTCCAGATGCGGATTGCCGAGCCGCTCCATCAGCTCGGTGATGCGCTCCAGGCCCAGAACATCGCGCCCCGGCGAGAGCGCCATCAGTCGGTCGAGTTGCGCCTGCACGGCAGGATGATCGGAAACCGCGTGATCAGCCATCGATAACCCTGCTTGTCTTGATTGATCAGGCGGCCTTGGCGGCCGTGAGATAGCCGATCACCCGCGCGATGGTCTCGCGCATATCCTTGCGGTGCGTCACCATGTCCAGCATGCCATGTTCGAGCAGATATTCCGCGCGCTGGAAGCCTTCGGGCAGCTTCTCGCGGATCGTATTCTCGATCACGCGGGCACCGGCAAACGCGATGAGCGCATTGGGCTCGGCAATCTGCACATCGCCGAGCATCGCATAGCTGGCCGTGACGCCGCCCGTGGTGGGGTCCGTCAGCACGACGATATAGGGCTGGCCTGCTGCGCGCAGCTGCTGGATGGCGACGGTCGCGCGGGGCATCTGCATGAGGGACAGGATGCCCTCCTGCATGCGCGCGCCACCGGCTGCGGTGAAGATGATGTAAGGGCAGGCGTTCTTGGTCGCTTCGCGCACACCGGCGACGAAGGCCGCGCCCACGGCAGTGCCCATCGATCCGCCCATGAAGGAGAAATCCTGCACGCCGACGACGGCAGGTTGACCCTCGATGCGGCCAAAGGCGTTGATGAGCGCATCCTGCTCGCTGGTCTGCTGGCGCGCAGCCTTCAAACGATCAGTATAGCGCTTTGAATCGCGAAACTTGAGCGGATCTTCCTTCACGGCGGGCGCGGCGATCACGCGCAGCGAACCTTCATCGAAAATCTGGCCGAAGCGGATGCGCGGCCCGATGCGACCATGATGATCGCAGCGGGGGCACACGCTCAGATTTTCGTCCCATTCCTTCTGGAAGATCATCTGCCCGCAGGACGGGCATTTATGCCAGAGATTATCCGGGGTTTCGGCCTTGCGTGCCATGAATGGCATGACGTTACGGACGCGGTTGAGCCAGCTCATGCGGCCTTTTCCCTCTTGTTGAGCGCGGCGCGGAGCGAGGCGACAAAGTCGCGCACGGGCCCGGCTGCATTCGCGCCGTGGGTTGCGATAAGATCGATAATGGCCGAGCCGACGACGACGCCATCGGCAACCGCGCCAATCGCGGCGGCCTGCTCGGGTGCGCGCACGCCAAAGCCCACGGCGACCGGCAGATCGGTGGCGGCCTTGAGGCGCTTGACGGCATCCTCGATGCTCACTTGCGCGGCCTGCTGCATGCCGGTGATGCCCGCGACCGAGACATAATAGAGGAAGCCCGATGCATTAACGAGAACGGCGGGGAGCCGTGCGGCATCCGTGGTCGGCGTGGCAAGGCGGATCGGCGCTACATCGGCAGCGCGCAGCGTTGGCCCAAGCTCATCGTCTTCCTCGGGCGGAATATCGACGCAGATCACGCCATCGATCCCGGCCTTTTTGCATTCCGTTGCGAACCAGTCGGCCCCTCGGATGCTCATCGGGTTGGCATAGCCCATCAGCACAAGCGGAACGGTCGGATGACGCTCGCGGAATGCCGCAGCGATGCCGAACAGGCCTGCCGTGCTGATGCCCGCAGCCAGTGCGCGCAAATTCGCCGCCTGGATCGCGGGACCGTCCGCCATCGGATCGGTAAAGGGCATACCCAGCTCGATCACGTCCGCACCGCCCTCGACCAGCGCATCGAGCAGCTTGCCCGTGTCCGCAGGCGTCGGATCGCCGCCGGTGATGAAGGTTACGAGCGCCGCGCGCCCCTCATCCTTCGCGCGAGCAAAGGCGGCTGTCAGGCGCGCACTCATATCTTGGCTCCCAGCGCCTGTGCCACGGTGAAGATGTCCTTGTCGCCACGCCCGGAGAGATTGAGAATGATGATCTCATCCTCGCGCATTTCCGGCGCTTTGGTCTCCAGAATGGCCAGCGCATGCGAGCATTCCAGCGCGGGGATAATCCCTTCGGCCTTGCAGCAGAGCTGGAAGGCATCGAGCGCCTGCATATCCGTCACGGGCAGATAGGTTACCCGGCCACTCTCATGCAGCCAGCTATGCTCAGGTCCGATGCCGGGATAATCGAGGCCAGCCGAGATCGAGTGCGCCTCGGTGATCTGGCCGTCCTCATCCTGCAGCAGATAAGTCTTGTTGCCGTGGAGGATGCCGGGACGACCGCCGGTGAGGCTGGCGGCATGTTCGCCACTCTCGATGCCGCGCCCAGCCGCTTCCACGCCGACCATCGCCACGTCCACATCGTCCAGGAACGGGTGGAACATGCCGATGGCGTTCGATCCACCGCCAACCGATGCAATCAACAGGTCCGGCAAGCGGCCTTCCGCTTCCAAAATCTGTTCGCGCGCCTCAGTGCCGATGACGCTCTGGAAATCGCGCACCAGCTCAGGATAGGGGTGCGGGCCCGCCGCCGTGCCGATGATGTAGAAGGTATTGTCCACCGTCGCGACCCAATCGCGCAGGGCCTCGTTCATCGCATCCTTGAGCGATTGCGATCCGCTGGTGACGGGGCGCACTTCTGCGCCGAGCAGCTTCATGCGGAACACATTGGGCTGCTGGCGTTCAATATCCTTCGCGCCCATGAAGATGGTGCAGGGCAGGCCGAAGCGCGCGCACACGGTTGCCGTGGCTACGCCATGCTGGCCAGCGCCGGTCTCCGCGATGATGCGCGTCTTGCCCATGCGGATGGCGAGCAGAATCTGCCCGATGCAATTGTTGATCTTGTGCGCGCCGGTGTGGTTCAGCTCTTCGCGCTTGAAATAGATTTTCGCGCCGTGGCCGGGCTTGGCGGCCTTGCGATAATGGTCCGTCAGCCGCTCAGCATAATAGAGCGGGGAAGGGCGGCCGACATAATGCTTCATCAGCCCGTCAAATTCAGTCTTGAAGGCCGGGTCTTCCTTCGCCGCGCGATATTCCCGCTCGAGGTCGAGAATGATGGGCATCAGTGTCTCGGCCACATAGCGTCCGCCAAACTGGCCGAAATGGCCTCGCTCGTCGGGTAGCGCGCGTAGAGAGTTGGGAAGGGGGGAATTGGGCAGGGCAGTTGTCGTGCTGGTCATGGTCGTCTCTGGCCTCATGAATACGTGGGGTCGCTCGCTTCGATCATCAAGGAGAAGCGATCAGCGCCATCGTGTTCCGATGCGGCTGGCAGGGGCAGGCTGCGTCAACATAGCGAAATCGCTTTGCAGATGGTCACGCCCTTGTCCACCGCCTTTGCACAGCTTTGGGCTAGAATGAGGCGGGTTTTTCAGCGCCCAGCACCGGTTGGATCGCCTGCCGCGCCGACTTTCTTCGGCACCAGAATGAGCGTGCCATCCTGCACGCCCCATGAGGCAAGCTGGGAGAGGAAGTTCATGCCCAGCACATCCATGTTGCCCAGCGCAGGCGAGATGACCACGTTCAGGTCACGCGCCTCGATATTGCCAAGGACAAGGCTGCCAATCGTGCCGGTTTCGGCTTGCACTGCGCCATTCGCGGTTTGCAGCACCACCGGCAGGATGTTCGCTGATTTTTCCACCGCCGCGCGCTGCGCCGTCTCGGCGGAGATAGCGGTAATCGTCGCGCCACTGTCGATCAGCATGCGCCGTTCCATGCCGTTGATGGTGACATTCGCCCAGAAATGCCCGTCTCGGGAGATACGGATGCGCACTTCCTCGCCACTCACTTGCTGGCTGTCGAGCCCAAGCTGATCGTTGAGGCGCGAGAGATTGGGATCGAACGGCGCCTGCTGGAACAGCAAAAACAAGCAGAAGGCCAGGATCGCAAAAGAGAAAAGGCTGCGCAGGATGCGGCCGATATAAGGGATGTTGAAGATGAGGATGAGCAGCACCGCAGCGCCACCGGCATAAAGCGCGAGCTGCATCCACTCGGGATTGGCACTGATCTGCTGGATGGTCATGATGATCGTTCAACCACGGGTTTGAAAATTCGATCCCGAACGGCGCGCTTCGCTCAGGATGCCTGGGCGGCCCGACAGAATGCGGCGATGCGCGTGACGTCCTTCACGCCCGGCGCGCTCTCGATGCCGGAGGAGACGTCCACAAGTGGCGCCCCGGTCGCGCGGATGGCTTCTGCGACATTGCCGGCGTCCAGCCCGCCCGACAGGCCCCAGGGCAGGGGGGCGCGATGCCCGGCGAGGAGGCTCCAGTCGAACCGATGCCCCATGCCGCCGGGCAACGCCGCGCCATCCGGCGTCTTCGCGTCATAGAGCAGGAAGTCCGCCGCGCCCGCATAAGCCGCGCCGCTCGCCAGATCGGCAGCGGTCTTGACCGAGATGACTTTCCACACTTCAAGGCCTGTGCGCTGGCGCAGCGACGCCGTCCGCTCCGGGCTCTCGCGACCGTGCAACTGGATCACCTGCATGCCGCCCGCCGCGATCATTGCATCAATGAGATTGTCATCGGGATCGACCAGCACGCCCACACGCTTGAGATGGGAGGGCATGCTCGTCACAAGCGGCGCCACGCGCTCGGGCGCCAGGAAGCGCGGGCTTTTGGGGAAGTAGTTCAAGCCCAGATGGCTCGCGCCGCCACGAGCCGCAGCCTCCACGGCTTGGGGGGTCGTAACCCCGCAGATCTTTATGGCGACTTGAGACATTTGGCTGACGTTCCGGCTTTAAATTGTTCTGCGGGCATATGAAGCATTGCTTTGACCCGTCAATCGATGAGCGATGGCCCCAGCAGAGTGAGCAGCTTCACGTCGACCGCATAGCCGTGCTCGCGCTGAGCCGCGATCCACTCCGGCAGGGTAGCGAGCGCTACCCGGTGAACGCGAATATCTTCGCCCGGCACGCCGCCGCCATCACCCGTCTTGACCAGATCGAGTGCGCGGAACAGCCGGAAGCTCTCCGAGACCATGCCCGGCGAGCTCCAATATTCGCCAAGATCGACCATGCGGCCTGCACGGTAGCCAGTCTCTTCCTCAAGCTCGCGTGTGGCGGCGAGGGATGGATCTTCCCCGGCAGTCTCATCGCCCACGAGACCTGCAGGCAATTCAATGCAGCGCCGCCCAAGCGGCACGCGGAACTGATCCACGAGAATGATGTGGCGCCCATCTGGCGCGTCATCGATGGCGATGATGACCGCCGCGCTGATGCCGCGGGCGCGGCCAACATATTCCCATCGCCCGCGCCGTTTGGCGGTGATGAACTTGCCTTCCCACATCACTTCCTCGGGGAAGCGATGCTCATCTTCTGGTGTCGTTTCGCTCAAAGCTCGATCAGCCTGTCCGGCAGTTCATTGGGGTTGGATGCGGTTTTGGGGCAATGTTCGGCAAGGATCACGCCCGCCTTCTCGATCGCCAGCGCCATCCCCTGCGCGATGCGCCCGGCGCGCACTTCATCAACAAGCGCGGCCATAGCTTCGCCCCAGACTTCCGGCGGCACTTTGGAGGCGATAGCCTCATCCGCGACAATCTCGGCGCGATGCTCATCGAGCGAGAGATAGAGCAGAACGCCGGTCAGGCGCGCAGTGCGTGACTCAGCGGAGGTGCGGAACAGCAGCAGCGCCCGTCGCCGCACACGCCGCGATTTGGTCGCGCCGGGTGTGACCAGCATGCGCAATGTGGGGATGGCGAGGAGGTAGCGCACCGCCAGAAAGACGAGGATCATATTGCCAAGCAGCACCAGCAACAGCGTGCGCAGTGGCAATTGGTGCGTCCATTCGGCTAGCAGCCAGATGATCGCGCTCTCATAATGGAGCGGGAAGGTCGCGGCGAACGCCGGGACGAGCAGCATGGTGAGTATGGCCCAATGCAGGCCAACATCATGATAGGCATCGGACCGGCGCGATACGATCGTCACAATTTCGGCATCGGTTTG
>CAMLFF010000045.1 GCA_946479185.1 uncultured Sphingobium sp. | reverse complement strand
GATGCGCGCTCCGGTTACGACGATTGCCTGCTCGTCGCCTGCGTCGGCGCCTTGCGCCGTTTGCGCAGCAGCCTGCCCTGGCAGGGCCAGCGTATAGAGCGCAGTTGTGCAGGCCAGCACAGCGCGCACGCAATTCACTCGTGATTTAGAAGACATGCATCCCTCTCCCGTTGTTGCCGACGCTTGACAGCGCCCACCCACTCAGCCCGCTCTTTCCGAGCGTTGATCATTCATTTTCAGGTCGCCAACCGAACCGTTTGTTATGGTTTCAGTGGATCGATGAATGAGGGACTAGCTATCATGCTATCTTATTTCAAGCAGATATTATCATCAAATGTCGTAACGTTAGGACTGTTGCTCGATTGTCACGTACAATTATCAACCTATTGATTTACAGGGATTCTTTTTGATGAGAATCGCCGCATTTGTTGAGAGGTCAACCAGAACCGCCTCGTGATGCATGGTCAATCTTAGTGGATGAAGTCAATGATATGCTACACATACAATGCTGCACCGCCGTCCTTTCAACGGCAACGCACGGATATTATGCGATTTCCTGGCCGCGCCGCCATGGCCCGCAGCCCGTGCTTTTACATGAGCGGGAAGTTGACTTCGTCCAGCAATTGAGCGCTGGGCGCCTTGATTGCCGCGATGTGCGCAAGAGCCAGTGGCAAGCGCTGCGTGACGAAGAACGCCGCAACGGCGCGCTTATTCTCTAGGAATGCCGTGCGCGCATCGCCCGCATTCAGGCGCGCTTCGGCCTCCTCCGCCTGACGCCCGAGCAACCATCCGCCAATCACGCCGCCGCATAAGGCGAGAAAGGGAGAGGCCGCAGAACCCGCACCTTCCGCGTCATGCGCCAGCATCGCCGCGCGCGCATCAGCCAGCACGCCGAGCGCGACTTCCAACGCGGTGCGGCGCGCACCCTCGCTCCAGCGCGCGACATCTTGCGCCATTGCTGCCTCAAGCTCACGCATCGCCACGCCCTCATCCAGCTGCAGCTTGCGCCCGGCCAGATCCATTGCCTGAATGCCGTTCGTCCCCTCATAAATCGCCGCAATCCTAGCATCGCGATAATGCTGGGCGACGCCGGTTTCCTCGATATAGCCCGCGCCGCCATGCACCTGGATGGCAAGGCTGGTGACCTCATTGCCGATGTCAGTCGACCAAGCCTTGCTGATTGGGGTGAGCAGATCCGCCCGGCGCTTCCAATAAGTGCGCTTCTCCGCATCCTCATATTTATGCGCACGGTCCACCGCAGCAGCATTGGCATAGACGAGCGCCCTCCCCGCCTGGGTAAGGCTGAGCATTGTCATCAACATTCGCCGTACATCGGCATGGACGATGATAGGGCCAAACTGCACGCGCTCTCCCGCATAGGCGCGCGCATCCTGCCAGGCCCGCTCGGCAATCGCCACGCCTTGGGCGCCCACATTGATGCGCGCATGATTCATCATTGTGAACATCGCCGCCAGCCCGCCATGCGGCTGCCCGATCAGCCAGCCAACGCATTCGCCCGCCTCGCCAAGTGCCATCGTGCAGGTGGGGGACGCGTGGATACCCATCTTATGCTCGATGGCGATGCAGCGCACATCATTGCGCGCGCCGGGCTGCCCAGCCTCATCCGGCAAATATTTCGGCACGAGGAACAGGCTTATGCCCTTGGGTCCGGCGGGCGCATCCGGCAGGCGGGCCAGCACGAAATGGATGATGTTCGCCGCCAGATCATGCTCGCCCCAGGTGATGAAGATCTTCTGGCCCTTGAGGCGATAAGTGCCATCCCCGGCGGGCGTGGCGCTGGTGCGCAGCGCGCCAACATCGGATCCGGCCTGCGGCTCGGTTAATTGCATGGTGCCCGCCCATTCACCCGAGATGAGGCGCGGCAGATAGAGCGCCTTGAGCGCATCATCGCCATGGGCGGAGAGCGCCTCGATCGCGCTCAGGCTCAGCATCGGGCAGAGCGAGAAGGCCATGTTCGCGGCGCTGAACTGCTCCTGCACGGCCACGGAGAGCGCGAAGGGCAGCCCCTGCCCGCCATGCGCTGGATCGGCCGAAAGACCATTCCAGCCAGCTTCCACATAATCGCGATAAATTTGCGCAAAACCATCCGGCAGGATCATTTTTCCTGCCTCCAATCGCGCACCTTCCCGATCGCCGAGCTTGTTCAGCGGCGCGAATCCATCCTGCGCGAGTCGGGCTGATTCGGTGAGAATCTGCTCTGCCATCTCCAGCGTAGCGTCCTCGAAACCAGGCAGGCTCGATAATTCCGTAAGGTCACAAATCGTCTCGAGCACAAACATCTGCTCGTCATGGGGCGCACGATAATCAGCCATAGTCGCCTCTCCTCATAGGATTTGCATGGACTGTATCGCGCGATGCGCCGGGCGAAAGCCTGTTTCCACCAAGGCTTGCCGCAGCCCATCTCACGCCCTAGATTGAGCGCATGGCCCAAGCCGCGCATAAACATGATCATAGCGAGCCCACCGGCACGCACCTCTCCCAAGCTGCCCGCACCACGCTGGAAGCAAAGGGCGAGCAATGGACGGATATGCGCGGTGACATTTTCGCGGTGCTCGCCGCCGAGGAAAAGCCCGCCTCAGCCTATGATATTGCAGACAAGGTTTCGGTGCGCCGCGGCAAGCGGGTGGCGCCCAACAGCGTGTATCGCATTCTCGATCTGTTCGTGGTGAGCAACCTCGCCCAGCGTGTCGAGAGCGCCAACGCCTATGTGGTGAATGCCCACCCGGGCTGCCTGCATGATTGCATCTTCCTGGTGTGCAAAAGCTGTGGCGAGGCCACGCATATCGATGACGACAAGCTGACGGGGCAGGTGCGTAACGTGGCCACCAACGAAGGTTTCGCGACGGAGCGCCCGATCATCGAGTTGCTCGGCACTTGCGCCAAATGCGCCTGAGACTGCTGCCCTAACGTTAAATCAGCTCTGAGAGCGCCTCGGCGCGAAACGCGATGACATGGTTCGACATTTGTTGGCGATGCCATTAGATATGGCGCGATGACAGACCAGCCCGCGACACCGCTTCTCGATCAGGTGAACATTCCAGCCGACTTGCGCAAACTCGCGCCAAGCCAGTTGCGCCAGCTTGCGGACGAGTTGCGCGCGGAGACGATCTCTGCTGTCGGCGTCACCGGCGGCCATCTTGGTTCGGGGCTTGGCGTGGTCGAGCTGACCACCGCGATCCATTATGTATTCAACACGCCGGAAGATCGGCTGATCTGGGACGTGGGGCATCAATGCTATCCGCACAAGATTCTCACCGGAAGGCGGGACCGCATCCGCACCTTGCGCACGGGCGGCGGCCTTTCGGGCTTCACCAAGCGCAGCGAGAGCGAATATGATCCGTTCGGCGCGGCGCATTCCTCCACCTCGATCAGCGCAGCTTTGGGCTTTGCCATCGCCAACAAGCTGACCGACCAGCCCGGCAAGGGCATTGCGGTCATAGGCGATGGCGCGATGTCTGCGGGCATGGCCTATGAGGCGATGAACAATGCGCGCGAGGCGGGCAATCGCCTGATCGTGATCCTCAACGATAATGACATGTCGATTGCGCCGCCGGTGGGTGGCCTCTCCGCCTATCTCGCGCGGATCGTTTCCAGCCGCGAATTTCTCTCGGTGCGCGATGCGCTCAAGAAGCTTGCTCGCAAGCTGCCCCGGCCGCTGCATCACGCCGCGAAGAAGACCGACGAATTCGCCCGGGGCATGGCGATGGGCGGCACCTTCTTTGAGGAGCTGGGCTTCTATTATGTCGGGCCGATCGATGGCCATAATCTCGATCAGCTGATCCCCGTGCTGGAGAATGTGCGGGACATGGCCGATGGTCCGGTGCTCGTCCATGTCGTCACGCAAAAGGGCAAGGGCTATGGCCCGGCCGAGGCTGCGGCGGACAAATATCATGGCGTGCAGAAGTTCAACGTGGTCACGGGCGAGCAGGCTAAATCGCCCGCCGGACCGCCAAGCTACACCAACATCTTCGCCAAGGCGCTGATTGCCGAAGCGCAGCGCGATGAGCGCGTCGTCGCCATCACCGCCGCCATGCCATCCGGCACCGGCCTTGATAAGTTCGCAGAGCAATTCCCCGGTCGCTGCTTCGATGTCGGCATTGCCGAACAACATGCCGTGACATTTGCGGCAGGCCTTGCCGCGCAGGGGATGCGCCCCTTTGCGACCATCTACTCCACCTTCCTGCAGCGCGCTTATGATCAGGTGGTGCATGATGTGGCGATCCAAAATCTGCCCGTCCGCTTCGCGATCGATCGTGCCGGGCTAGTCGGCGCGGACGGCAGCACCCATGCGGGCAGCTTCGACATCACCTACCTCACCACGCTGCCGAACATGGTGGTGATGGCGCCTGCCGATGAGGCAGAGCTGGTCCATATGGTCCACACCGCTGCGTGCCATGACAGCGGCCCCATCGCGCTGCGCTATCCGCGCGGCAATGGTCTGGGCCTCCCCCTACCCGCCACGCCCGAGCGGCTGGAAATCGGCAAGGGGCGCATCATCCGCGAGGGCAAGAAGGTCGCCATCCTCTCGCTCGGCACCCGGCTGGAGGAAGCGCTCAAGGCCGCCGATGCGCTGGACGCACGCGGTCTTTCCACCACAGTGGCCGATCTGCGCTTCGCCAAACCGCTCGATGAAGCGCTCATCCGCAAGCTGCTCACCACCCATGAGGTTGCTGTGACTGTGGAGGAAGGCAGCATTGGCGGCCTTGGCGCCCATGTGCTGACGCTGGCGAGCGACGAGGGCCTAATCGACACGGGCCTCAAGCTGCGCACCATGCGGCTGCCGGATATGTTCCAGGATCAGGACAAGGTCGAAAAGCAATATGACGATGCGCATCTCAACGCGCCGGACATTGTGGACATGGTGCTCAAGGCTTTGCGGCATAACAGCACGGGCGTTGAAGAGGCGGGCGTGCGGGCCTAGTAAGCGCAGTCAAATCGTCGTATTTTTAGAGTTGTGCCCGTGACCGCGCGCCATTTTTGCGCGTTGCTGTAATCGCGCGCCTCAAGAGTGAATTGGAACAAGAAGCATGACCCAAGGCACCATCCGCACCGGCATCGGTGGCTGGACTTATGAGCCCTGGCGCGGCGCTTTTTATCCCGAGAATTTGCCGAAGGTGAAGGAGGAGGAATATGCCGTCAATCACCTGCAAACCATCGAGATCAACGGCACTTTCTATCGCACCCAGACGCCCGCGACCTATGCCAAATGGCGGGATGCCGCTCCCGATGGCTTTGTCTATTCGGTGAAGGCGCTGCAATATTGCGTGGCGAAGAAAAAGCTTGCCGAGGCGGATGAGTCCATCGCCCGTTTCCTAGGCTCGGGTCTGACCGAGCTTGGCGACAAGCTCGGCCCCATCCTCTGGCAGTTCCGCGATACGCGTAAGTTCGATGCCGACGACATTGCCGCCTTCCTTGCGCTGCTGCCTGCCGAGATCGACGGCGTTCCGGTACGCCATGCCATCGAAGCGCGGCATGAGAGCTTTGCTTGCACGGAATTTGTTGACCTTGCCCGCAAGCATGGCGCTGCTATCGTGGTCGCCGATCATGTGGAGCGCCCGATGATCGCCGATCCGACCGCCGATTTCATCTACGCCCGTCTGATGAGCAGCGAGATGGGCGAGCGAGACGGCTATGACGCAAAAGCGCTCGACCGATGGGCGGATGTTGCGCGCCAATGGGCAAAGGGCGAGCGCCCGGACGACTTGACCTATGTGACCGACGCGCCAGCCGACAAGAAGCCGCGCGATGTCTTCGCCTATTTCATCTCGGGCGCAAAGGTGAGAAACCCCGCTGCGGCGATGGCTTTGGCAAAGCGGCTCAATGGATGACACTGTTACGGATTGCGGCACTTAACCTAAAATGACGATAGCACGATCCGCATTGGCGGTTTTTCTGGCGCCGTTTCCAGCTGCCTGCTTTCAGGCAACAGTCGTTGCGATCTGGCCGAAGGAAGGGATGGGCGTATTCGAACACCCCTCGTCCATGTTTGTCGTGATCTATCTGACGTTTTACGCGATTGGCCTGGTCATAGGCGCTCCACTTTTTTGGTTGCTGCGGAAACGACGCCCATTTTCGTTAAGCCACTATGCACTGCTCGGTGGCGTGACCATCCTGCTACCTATTTCTGTAGCCTTAATAGCGATGGGAACTCAGGGGCATCTTTCAACCTACATGGCGGTCTACAATATTGCTTTTTTTGCATTCGGTGGCGCAGCCGCTGGGAGCGTGATTTGCTTACTCAATGGTGACAGACGGACAACCTCCCCTGAATGAAGGCGGCCTTGCCTGTGCGCAAGACCGCCCAACCCAAACCTCAGACCGTTGTCTGCACATGCTCGCCAGCTTGCTGCGGATCGATCTTCGATCCCGTCATCAGCTTTAGCATCCCGACAACGCCCAGATCGGCGGTCCAAATCTCGATATCATCCAGATCGAAGCGCAGCGCCAGCAGCGAGGGATCCTGCTGACCGCCTTCGAACCACGCCGAGGCTTGCGGCGACCATAGGCTATCGATCAGCGCTTCGTCTTTCTCTTCGACGATGCTGCCGGAGATGCAGGCGAACAGATCATGCCCTTTGGAGATGAACTGCGCCATGGCGAGGCCCCCGGGTGCGAGGCGGTTATCCTTGCTTGTGAAGAACCACACCGCGCCGCCATGGGCCGGGCCCTCTTCCTTGTCGAGCTGCGCGGTCATTGGAAGCGCATGGTCCTGACTGTCGTCCAGCTTGACCATCAGGAATGGGCTCTTGGCGAGCGCCTTCCAGAATTCCTGCTTAATATCGTGCGTGTCGTGGGCCATCGGGCATCTCCTTCGCCTGCCCAACGGACAAGCAAGGAGATTGGTTTCAGCGGCTGCGACGCGCCGTGCCAGCCCGCGCAGTTTAAGCGTCGGGTTGGCAGAACAGCATTAATTATTGGGCGGACGCGACCACGCGCGCGAACTGGCCGTCACCCTCAGGCGCGGCAACGATGTCCTGCGTGGTCCGGCCCTTGTCGACCACGTTGGTCTTGGGGTCGCCAACCGAGGAGCGGATGCCCACTTCGGCAACCGAGCGACCGGCTTCACGCAGCGCGGATGTTTCGCTCGTGCTGCGCGGCGCGGTGCCGCCGAACATGGCTTCAAGCGCCTGCTGCTGCGTGTCACGCGATCCGGTCGCCGTGCCGGGAGCCGGTGGCGAGAGCGAGAAATCTGGCGGAATCACTAGCGGAGGCTGGCGGGAAACGGCCATTTCGTCGGGACGATCCCGGTTGAACAGGCTGGTGCTGCCGCACGCCGAGAGCAAGGACATGCCGACGAGCACGAGCGGAAGACGATAGGACAAACGCATGTTAACGGGACTCCTTGGGTGCGGCCTTTTCGCGCAGCAGCAGCGCACGTGCAAGCAGGATCAGAACGCCGATGGTAATCGATGCGTCCGCGAGGTTGAAAATGAGGAACGGGCGCCACTCGCCAATATGCAAATCGGCATAATCCACGACATAGCCGAGCCGCGCCCGATCGATGATGTTGCCAATCGCGCCGCCCAGTACGAGCCCCAGCGCCAGCGCATCATAACGCTCCTTCTCACGCCACAGCCACCAGGTGACGAAGCCGGAAACCGCGAGCGTCATCGCGACGAGCAGCCAGCGCATCACATCTGTCTCGGCATGGAAAAAGCCCATCGAGATGCCGCGATTTTCCATCCAGGTGAGCTTGAAGAAGGGGATGAGCTCGATGCCGAAAATGCCGCGGGACTTCAGATCGAGCACATACATCACATAATATTTGATGAGCTGATCGACGACAGCGATGCCGAACGCCAGTGTGAGCGCGCGCTTGCGGTGCGGGCCTGCAACCGCGCTCATGCGAGGATATCCTCGCAGCGGCCGCATAGCGTGCCATCCACGGTCACATCGGGAAGCAGGCGCCAGCAGCGGCCGCACTTGTGATGCTCAGTCGGCGTGATCGCCGGGCTTTCAAGGCCTGCATCTTCCGTGACGCTGGCCACGATGCACATCTCCGCAAAATCAATATCCTGCGGCACATTGGCCATGCGCACATCCGCCTCAAGGCTGGAGCGCACCACCTTTTCACGCCGCAAGGGCTCAATGGCCTCGTTCACCTGATCGCGGGCTGAACGGATCTCTGCCCAGCGCACGCCAAGCGAGGGATCACGCCAGTTGCGCTCAACCTTGGGCCATTCGAGCAGATGCACGGACTGCGCCTCATCGGGATAGCGCGATTGCCACACTTCTTCCGCCGTGAAGGGCGTGAGCGGCGCGGCATAGCGCACCAGCGCATGGTAGAGATGATCGAGCACGGTGCGATAAGCGCGGCGCTTGTCCGTCTCCTTGCCCGTTGCCGGATCGATATCGCAATAGAGGCAGTCCTTGCGGATATCGAAGTAGAAGGCCGACAGATCATTATTGGCGAAATCGCTGAGTGCGCGGGTGTAGCGCCCGAATTCCAGCCAATTGTCCGAGCCTTCCGCCTTGTCCACCACGGCGCGCAGCTCTGCATCCAGCTCGGCGAGGCGGTGGAGCATATACAACTCCGGCTCTGGCATGGCGGAGACGGGCACGCGATCCGTCTCGCTGTCAAAGCCCACAAGGGCGCCCAGCATGTAGCGGAAGGTGTTGCGCAGCTTGCGATAGGCATCGGAGGCGCCCGCCAGCACTTCCTTGCCGATGCGCACATCATCGAAATAGTCGGTGGAGGCGGCCCACATACGCAGAATGTCTGCGCCGCTCTCATCCATCACCTTGAGCGGATCGACCGTGTTGCCGAGGCTCTTGGACATTTTGCGGCCCTGCCCATCGAGCGCGAAGCCGTGGGTGAGCACGGCGCCATAGGGCGCGTGGCCGCGCGTGCCGCAGCTCTCCAGCAGCGAGGATTGGAACCAGCCGCGATGCTGATCGGAACCCTCGATATACAGGTCCGCCCGTGCATCCGGGCCGAAACGCGCCTCGACGACGAAGCTGTGCGTGCAGCCGCTGTCGAACCACACATCGAGAATGTCGTTCACGACTTCATAGTCGGCGATGTCGTAATCCGCGCCGAGCATCGCCTGATGATCCGCGCCGAACCATGCGTCCGCGCCGCCCTGCTTGAAGGCCTCGACGATGCGGGCGTTCACTTGAGGATCGCTCAGATATTGGCCGGTCTGGCGGTTCACATAGAGCGCAATCGGCACGCCCCATGCGCGCTGGCGGCTGATGACCCAATCGGGACGATCGCTCACCATCGCATGGATGCGGTTGCGCGAGCGGGCGGGCACCCAGCGGGTCTGCTCGATAGCGTCCAGCGCGACTTCGCGCAGGGTTGGCCCATTTGTCATGCTGTGATCGGGCGTCGCGGGGTTTACGCCCAGCGCCACGGCTGCGCCGACACCGGCGCCAAGGCTCGGCACCACGAAATCGGATGCGGTCGCGGCCTTGTCCATCGGGATGAACCATTGCGGCGTGCAGCGATAAATGATCCGCGCCTTGGAGCGCCACGAATGCGGATAGCTATGCTTGAAATCGCCTGCGGAGAGCAAAGCGCCAGCCTCGCGCAGATCGGTCAGGATCGGGCCGTCAACGCCGTTGAACTTGGTGTTGATGACACTGCCCTGGCCGGGGAGCCAATCCCAATCGTCGCGATAAAAGCCTGCCGCGTTGACCGCGAAGACAGGCTCGATGCCGACCTTCTTGCAGGCGATGAAATCTTCCTCGCCATGATCGGGCGCCATGTGGACGAGGCCGGTGCCTGCGTCGGTCGTGACATGATCTGCGGCGATGAAGGGGCGTGGCTTGGCGAAGAAGCCGCCGAGATGGTGCATCGGGTGGCGGGCGACGGCGCCTTGGAGTTGGCTGCCCTTAAACACCCCTAGCGTTTGCAATTGAGCTCTCGAACTGGGGTCGACCCGACTTAAAAATTGGGCAAGAAGCTCTGCACCGACGAGTATTTTCTTATCGACGAGCGGAGCCAAGCTCTTCGAGATATCAGCCAAAGCCTCTTCGCGATCACCGCCTCGCCCAGTATTATGGATCGACGCTACGTCGACCAACACATACTCAATCCCCTCCCCATAAGCGATCCCTTGGTTCACAGGGATCGTCCACGGGGTCGTCGTCCAGATCACCGCATAGGCGCCTTCCAACTCGCGCGCATTGGGCGCCTCGACAATCTCGAACGCCAGATCGATCTGCGTCGAGATAACATCCTCATACTCAACCTCGGCCTCGGCCAGCGCGGTCTTCTCGACCGGGGACCACATCACCGGCTTGGCGCCGCGATACAGCTGGCCGCTTTCCGCAAACTTCAGCAGCTCGTTCACAATCGCGGCTTCAGCCTCAAACTTCATGGTCAGATAGGGATCTTCCCAATCGCCCATGATGCCGAGCCGCTTGAACTGCTCCTTCTGCACGCCGACCCAGCGATCCGCATAAGCGCGGCATTGGGCGCGGAATTCCTGGGGAGGAACCTCGTCCTTGTTCAGCTTCTTCTTGCGATATTCTTCCTCGATCTTCCACTCGATCGGCAGGCCGTGGCAATCCCAGCCGGGCACATAGGGCGCATCCTTGCCGAGCAGGGTCTGGCTGCGCACGATGATGTCCTTGAGCACCTTGTTCATCGCATGGCCCATGTGGATATCGCCATTCGCATAGGGCGGGCCATCATGCAGGATGAAGCGCTCGCGGCCCTCGCGGGCGGCGCGCAGCTTGCCGTAAAGGTCCATCGCCTGCCAGCGTGCGAGAATGCCCGGCTCCTTCTGCGCGAGGCCCGCCTTCATGGGGAACTCGGTCTGCGGCAGGAAGACGGTTGCTTTATAGTCTGGCTGGTCGGTCATGGCGTCGCGGCAATACCTTCAGTCCGATCGTATGGGCTCGCAGGCGGGGCTCTCCCGGCCCTGCGAAACCCCATGCAAACGGAGGGGAAATTCAGCGCCCGCCCCTACGCGAGCGCGCGCTTCTGCGCAAGCGATGGCAGGCCGTGGAGGGTCCGCGCGGAACTTCCACGGCCCTTGTTCGTTTATCGCGCACCAGCACCATCTAGGTCCGCCCATCGATTCCAGACATTCCGATCTGGCGCATGACGGAATGGCTGGATTGCAAGGGAGGGAATTTTCATGTCGCTACTTAATCTCGTCGTCATCCTCATCGTCGTGGGCGTGCTGCTCTGGCTGGTGAACACCTACATTCCGATGGATGCGAAAATCAAAAGCATCCTCAATGTCGTGGTCGTCATCGCCGTGGTGCTTTGGCTGCTCCAGGCATTTGGTGTGCTCGGCTCGCTGGGCGGCATCAGGGTCGGCTAGCTGACGGCGTTCAATCAACGACTGTAAAAACGACCCCCGCGTGAACGGAACTTCGCGCGGGGCATCTTGCAAAGGATTTTAGAGATGAGAGTATCAGCAACTCTGGCCGCTGTGGCATTCGCCGCCTTGTCGCTCTCCGCATGCAGCGAGAAGGCGCAGGAAGAAACGAGCGAAGCAGCTAATGCCGTAGGCGCGGATGTTGAGCGCGTGGGCGAAACCGCTGCTGAAAGGACTGAGCGCGCCGCCGATGAGGCAGGTGCCGCAGCAGACCGCGCCGCCGAGCGCGCGGGCGCAGCAGCAGACCGGGCGACTGAGCGCGCAGGCGCCGCAGCTGATCGGGTCGGCAGGGACATCAGCGAAGGTGCAGACGCCGCCGCAGATTCGACCGGCAGGGCGCTTGAGAACACCGGTCGCGCCATTCGCGATTGATCGGCAATCCGTTTGCAAGGGGCCGGAAGGAGCACTGCTCTTCCGGCCCCTTTTTCATGCTTGGGTCCGGTCGCGCGCGCTTAGCCCATGAGCCGCAAATATGCAGGCGACGCCTTGAACGCTTCCCATGTCGTGCGCCACTTGCGCACTGGCTTGGGGTTTGCCCAGAATGGCGTCCACATCTCGCCGGGCTCTGCGCCGAGCGCGCGGGCGACCTTCTGGCTTGCAGCATTGCTGTCATCGATCATGTGCAGCGTCTCATTGCGACCCAGCGCCTCATGCGCCCACAGGAAAGCCGCAGCCGCCGCCTCGCTGGCATAGCCTTTGCCCTGAAAGCCCGGGAAAATGCCCCAGCCGATCTCAAAGGCGGGCCAGCCGGGCGGGTTCATGGGGCCGACATGGCCGATGAAGGCGTCGCTCCCCTTCTCCTCGACCGCGAAATTGCCATAGCCGCGCGCGACCCAATGGCCTGCCATGCCGCAAAAGCGCTGCCAGCTCTCACCATAACTCAGCCCCCGCCCCTCCTTGGTGATGAAGGTGGCAAACCCATCATCGGCCATTTGCGCGCAAAATGGCTCTGCGTCCTCAGCGCGGAAAGCGCGCAGGCGAAGGCGGGGCGTTTCGATATTCGGGGCTTGGGTGAATAGTGGGCTGGTCATCAGGTTCTCTCCTATCGGCGGCTCTTGGTCCGCTGTCGGGGAGGCTTTTCTTACAAATTGATGGGCTTGCCAAACACCAATAAAAATCCTCCCCACTTGTGGGGAGGGGAACCACCGCAGGTGGTGGAGGGGGTTGGCAGCTTGAGGCGCGGTCGTGAACAGACGCGTGCCCCCTCCGTCAGCGCTTCGCGCTGCCACCTCCCCGCGAGCGGGGAGGATTTTTGCCGTGCGCCGCCCTAAAACCCGACGCGGCCCTTCAGGATGTCGCGGGCGCGCAGCACATCCTTGTCCATCTGCACAACCATCGCTTCCAGACTGTCGAACTTGCCCTCTCCGCGCAGAAACTCGATCAGCGCGACCTCGATGGTCTGGCCGTAGAGATTCTCGGAAAAGTCGAACACATAGGTTTCGAACAATTCCTTGGGTGGATCGAAGGTCGGGCGGATGCCGAGATTGGCCGCGCCGGGCATCACGCGCCCATCGGGCAGCCGCGCCATCACGGCATAAATGCCGTAGGCGGGCCGCACATAATTGCCGAGCACCATGTTGGCGGTGGGGAAGCCGATTTCACGGCCCAGCTTGTCGCCATGGATGATCTCGCCGCGCAGCGTGAATGGCCGGGTGAGCAGACGTGCTACCCCGGCGCAATCGCCACGCGCCAGCGCCGCGCGAATGCGGCTGGAGGAAATGATCGCGCCTTCCTCATCATGCACGGCGGGCACGGCCAGCGCGCGCAAGCCGTGCGCGGCGCCAAGATCGTTCAGCACGCTCACATTGCCGCTGCGACCCTTGCCGAAGGTGAAGTCCTCGCCTGTCACGACAGCCGCAGCGCCGAGGTCCTGCGCGAGCATCGTGACGAACTCGTTTGCGCTTTTGGCTGCCAGCTCCGCATTGAAATGGAACACCAGCATTGCATCGGCGCGAGCCTCGCCAAACAACGCCTCGCGCTGATCGAGCGTGGTCAGCCGGAACGGCGGTGCATCGGGCTGGAAGAGCCGCGCGGGATGCGGATCAAAGGTTGCAACGATGATGGGCCGGTTTTCCGCGCGCGCAAGGGCGATGGCGCGGCCCACTACAGCCTGATGCCCGGCGTGAAACCCATCAAAATTGCCCAGGGCAATAACCGCTCCCCGCAAGGACGGGGGCATGGGCTCATCACTGCTGATCCGTATCATTGCGCGCGCCTATAGGGGTGATGACAAGGGCGCGCCAGCCCCATCAGGGCCAAGCCTATCAGGGAATCGGCGACAGCGCGCGTCAAGCGACGCGCTCAAAGCGCAGATAGCTGAAGCCAGCCACGTCGCCACTGGGGGCGATATCCTCGCGTGCTGTTTCCTTCCATCGCGCCGGATCGGGCGCGTCGATGCGAGCATCGCCGGGCGGGGTCAGCTGAACCTGCGTGATCTCCAGCCGATCCGCGAGCGGCTCGAACAGGCGATAGACCTCCGCCCCGCCGATAACGGAGAGCACGGGCGCCTGCGCGGCGGCAATGGCCTCCTCGACCGTGTGGACCACCTCTGCGCCCTCAGCCCGCCAATTGGCATCACGCGTGAGAACGATATGGCGGCGGCCCGGTAGCAATCCGGGCAGACTGTCGAAGGTCTTGCGGCCCATTAGCATGGGCGTACCCATCGTCATCGCCTTGAAGCGCTTCAAATCGCCGGGGATTTTCCAGGGGATATCGCCATCGCTGCCGATCACGCCATTCTCGGCACGGGCAAGCAGCAGCACGATCTGAGGCCGGGCGGCAGCGCTCATGCCAGCGCCTCATGATCGAAGTGCAGCCGCGTCACATGACCCATCTTGCGACCAGCGCGCGCCTCATGCTTGCCATAAAGGTGCAGATGCGCGCTCTCGTCCGAGAGGATTTTGCTCCATTCATCAGCTTGTGCGCCGATGAGATTTTCCATCGAGACGGCAGGCGCAGCAAGCAAAGTCGAGCCCAGCGGCAGGCCACACACGGCGCGGATATGATTTTCGAACTGGCTCGTCACCGCGCCTTCGATTGTCCAATGGCCGCTATTGTGAACGCGCGGCGCCATCTCGTTGAAGATCGGGCCATCCTCGCCTGCGAAAAACTCCAGCGTCAGCACGCCGACATAATCGAGCGCATCGGCAACCTTGGCGGCGATGGACCGCGCTTCATCCACCTGAGCGAGAATGGGTGCAGGCGCCGGGGCGGTGGAGGTCGCAAG
>CAMLFF010000044.1 GCA_946479185.1 uncultured Sphingobium sp. | reverse complement strand
GAAATCGGTCGATCATCTTGCGCTGGATTCACGCCTGCTGAGCAAGCGCGAGCTCGATAGCCTCGTGCCCGGCGGTCGCGGCAATTGGGCGGGCGCCATTCACACGCCTTCTGATGGACGCGCGGAGCCTTCGCTCGCTGCCAGTGCCATTGCGGCCGGTGCGATGCGCAAAGGCGCGATCATCATCGAGAATTGCGCCGTCCGCACGCTTGCGCTGACGGGTGGCAAGGTGAGTGGCGTGGTCACGGAACAGGGCGAAATCCGCTGCGATCAGGTGCTCCTCGCAGGCGGAATGTGGTCGCGGCGCTTCCTGAAAAAACATGGCGTGGAGCTGCCGATCCTGCCGCTTCTCCTCTCCGTCATGCGCACGGCGCCTATGGAGGGGCCAACCGGCATTGCAGTGGGCGGCCCTGATTTCTCCTTCCGTAAACGCCTCGATGGCGGCTTTACGATTTCTCAGCGCGGCGCGGTCAAGGCGCCGATCACGCTCGATCATCTTTTGCTGGGCGCGCGCTATTTGCCAGCGCTCAAGCATCAGCGCCATTTGCTGCGGATATCGTTTGGACGGGAATTTTTTGCCGATCTGCTGTCGCGTCGCGGCTGGTCAGGCAACAGTATATCGCCGTTCGAGCGGGTGCGGACGATCGATCCTCCTGTCGATGCGGGCATCAATGCCGAAGCGATGCACAATATCAGCGCTGCCTGGCCGATCTTCGCACAGGCAGAGATTGTCGAGACCTGGGCTGGCATGATGGACGTTACGCCGGATTCATTGCCAGTCGTCGGCCCGGTCGCACAGATTCCGGGGCTGATGCTGGCGACGGGCTTCTCCGGTCATGGCTTTGGCACGGCCCCTGCAGCGGGCGAGCTCGCTGCCGATCTGCTGACTGGCAACAGCCCGATTATCGACCCCTATCCCTATCGTCTGGAACGCTTCTAGGCCGCTGGTTCTCAGCGCCGCTTAGAGCGCGCGGCGCTGGGCGGCACGCCTTGCCAGCCGCGATGGGCGCGCCAGAATGTCGTGCCATCGGCATAGCCCAGCGCTGCGGCGAGATTGCCAAGATGCGGCACACCGGCGCGCAGATGCAGCTCGGCCACCTGTTTGCGATGATCACGCAGCAATTGCCGCATCGACGTGCCTTCTTCGGCAAGGCGGCGTTGCAGGCTGCGGGGCGCGGTCGCAAGATCGAGCGCGATATCCTCAAGCGTAACGGAGCGCTGGCCAAGCCGGGTCGCGATCAGAGCAAGAACCCGGCTGGTCCAGTTGACCGCGATTTCCGATGGCATGATGTCGGCCAGATAGCCTTCCAGCGTCGCCATCAAATCGGCATCTTCTTCGCGCAGATTGGCGCGCGCATCATCAAGCGTGAGTATGATCCCGTTGCTCGCCGCTTCGAACCGGATCGGGCAGCCCAGCAAGCGCTCCAGTGCGAGCGTGGTTTGAGGCGACAGCGGCCCATGCTCGAACTGGACCGACAGCGGCCGCCAATGGCGCAGAAATGCCGAGCGGATGAATTGGATCTGCGATGATATGGTGAACTCCGCATCCTGTCGGCGCGGCCAGATTGCAGGATCGCTCAGCCGATATGTCCAGGTCAGCTCGCCGTCACCCTCTGAAAGGGCAGATTGGGTATCGGGCTGGAAGCTTGTGAAGAAGCGGGTCAGGCGCTCCAGCGCGGTCATGATCGATCGTGACCGTGCCATCACCATGCCCGCTGGTCCGAGCGCGATGGGGCGCATGGCAAGGCCCAGTCGCGCGCCCAGCAAAGGATCGGCCAGCTGCTCGGCCATCGCCTCGAACATCGATACATAGCGCGCGAGAGGGACTTTCACCCCTGGGTTGCCGAGCGCATCAGGCGTGAGGCCATGTTGCTGCATGATTGCATCGGCATCCCCACCGCGGAGCGAAAATTCGCTCACCACGGATGCGACCACTGAGCCTCGCAATCCTCCAGCCACTATACCGATAAGCCTTTTGCCGATGCGCCCGTCGCCATCCGCGGGTTTGGCGTGAACTATCGAATTTGTGGCGCAGTTTGCAATAGGCATTGCGCTGGCTCTCACTCACAACCATGCGAGTATTGGAATATTCAAGCTTTTACCGCAGCATGATGAGATAGCTCGGGAGCGAGCGATCGTTCAAGCTGCGACGTAAGAGCTTGCATATCCCACGGTGCGGATAGGGCGCACAGATTTCTCATGAAATTCACAGGGGATTGGGCGGTGAAGACACCCCCACCCAGCGGGGGGCGATGATATGGAGCTTAAGCAAAAGACCATCGATTGGAAGCACATCACAGGCCTGGGTGTCGGTCTGGTTGTCGCTGGCCAGTTCGCAGGCTGGAACTATGGCCTGTCGCGCGCAGGCTGGCCTGACATGATCGTCGCCACATTCCTGATGGCGAGCCTTTGCTTCGCGCTGTCCCTCTGCGTAGCCGAACTGGCGACCGCAATTCCCAACGCCGGCGGTCTCTACGCCTATTGCGAGGAAGCCTTTGGGCCAGCGGCTGGCTATGCGGTCGGCGTGGCGATTTTCGTCGCGCTGGCGGTGGGCGCGGGCGCTGCTGCCGAGTTCATCTCCGCTTATAGCCTGTTCGTGACGGGCTTTGGTGGGCCTGTCTTCAAGCTCATCCTTTTTGCGGTGATCATCGCCATCCACATGAAGGGGGTGGGCGAAGCGCTCTCAGTTCTGCTCATCGCCGGACTGGTGGCCGTCGTATCGCTATTGACCTTCGGTGCGGTGATGTTTCCCTATTTCGAGCTTCGCAATGTCGTGCCTGCAAGCGGCTGGCACCTGGATGCTGCGGGCATATTCGCCTGCATCCCCTTTGCGATCATGATGTTCATCGCCATCGAGCAGACCGTGACGTCAGCGGAGGAAGCGCGCAATGTCGAGCGGGACATACCGCTCGGCATGTTCATCGCCATTGGCATATTGCTCGCGACGGCGCTGTGCGTGTTGATCCTTGCTCCCGGTGCTGGCGGCGCCAGCAAGATCGGCATCGCCGCAGATCCCCTGCTTGAGGCGATGCGGGCACCGGCGGGCGGCGCAGCGCTTTGGCTCGCTCCGGTAATCGGCGCGGGAGCATTGTTCGGGCTGGTCGCGACGCTGTTTTCAGTGATTTTCAGCGCTTCACGGCAGCTGTTCGCGCTCGCCCGTGATGGCTTTTTCCCCTCATTCCTCTCCTATCAAAACGAGGCAGGAACCCCTCTGGTATCGATTGGCGCCGTCGGCATCATCGGCGTGCCGCTATCCTTCATTTCGCCTGACAAGGTCATCGTCACGATGGTGATGCTGCTCAGCGCCTCCTATTGCGTGGTGCTGGCGGGCTTCATCCATCTGCGTCGCAGCAGGCCAGACCTGCGCCGTCCATTCAAGGCGCCGGGCGGCGTGTTCACGGCGATGGGCGCGCTGATCTTGTCGGCAGTGGTGTTCGCCGCATGCGTTGTCGCCAATCCGGACGCCATTATCCCGACCGTCGCCATTCTTGTCCTTGCAGCGGGCTGGTATGTCGTGCGGAAGCGGTTGACGCCAGCATCGGCCTCCTGAGGCCGCTCCAAATCCTCTTGACCTCAGACCGCTAATATTAGACTACAGTCGAGTTATAAACTGAGGCGCTTGGAAGCTTCGGTTGCTGAGGAAAGAACCGCTGATGTCTGCCACGCAAGACCTGCTCGAGCGCCGCTATCAAGTGCTCGGCCGCAACGCGCCGCTCTTCTATGATCGGCCTGTCCATCTGGTGAAGGGCGAGGGCGTGTGGGTGCATGACGCAGACGGGCGCGCCTATCTGGATGTGTATAACAACGTCCCGTGTGTGGGCCACTGCCACCCCCATGTGGTCGGCGCGATTGCGGGGCAGGCTGCACAGCTCAATCTGCACACCCGCTATCTGCATGAGAATGTCGTCAATTATGCTGATAGGCTGACGGCGACATTCGCGCCTTCGCTTGATGCCGTGATGTTCACCTGCTCGGGCACGGAAGCCAATGAACTCGCGCTGCGCCTTGCCCGCTTTCAGACCGGAGGCACGGGCATCATCGTCAGCGATTTCAGCTATCACGGCAATTCGGAAACGCTTGCGGCGCTCGCCACCTGTTTCCCGACACCGGAGCCTTTTCCCGCTTTCGCGCGCGGCGTCCCCGTGCCGGATCCGGCGCGCGACAGGCAGGGCCGCAGCGATGCGGAACTGGCGACTGTCTATGTCGATCATGTGCGCCAGGCACTTGCGGACATGGACGCCAAAGGCATCAAGGTCGCGGCGATATTGATCGACACGCTGTTCGCCAATGAGGGTTTGCCGGAGCGTTTGCCCGGCTATGTCGAGCAGGCTGTCGAGCTCGTGCGGGCGGCAGGCGGCATCTTCATTTGCGATGAGGTGCAGGCAGGCTTTGCGCGCACGGGTGACGCCATGTGGGGTCACCAATTGACCGGCGTCACGCCCGATATTGTGACGCTCGGCAAGCCGATGGGCAATGGCCATCCTGTTGCCGGTGTCGTGACCCGGCGCGAATGGGTGGACAGCTTCGGTCTGGTCGCCAACTATTTCAATACTTTCGGCGGCAATCCCGTTTCCGCTGCGGCTGGCATGGCCGTGTTGGATGTCATCGAGCGGGAGGGATTGCAGGAGAATAGCCGCCGGGTCGGCCTCTATGTGCGTGAAGGGCTTGAGCGGCTGCGGGACAAGCACGCCATCATCGATAATGTGCGGGCGCAGGGGCTCTTCTTCGGGCTTGAGCTGGTGCATGACGACGCAGATGGGACGCCCGCGACGGCTGAAACCAAGCGCCTCATCAACCTGATGCGCGACCGCGGGATCTTGATGAGCCGGATCGGTCGGCACGACAATATCCTCAAGATGCGCCCGCCTTTGGTGTTCTCGACGGACAATGCCGATCTGCTGCTGTCCACCCTCGATGATGCCTTTGCGAGCCTTTGAAGGGAAACCACATGACCGATTTCTATGCCCTTTCAGATGCGGATCAGGCCGTGTTGCTGACCGATCTCGCGACTGCCGCTCTGGCGAAGTGGGACGGGGAGTTCGGCGCGCCGCAGCTCGTCAAATATCGCGAGAATGCGGTGTTCTCGGCGCATCGATCCGATGGAGTGCGGGTCGCGTTGCGCGTTCATCGTCATGCCTATCATAGTGACGAGGCGCTCCGTTCTGAGCTGCACTGGATGGCCGATCTTGGCCGTGCGGGCATAGAGGTGCCGCCGATCATCCCAGCATCCGACGGCAGCCTGTTCCACCATGTCGGCGCGCCCGGCGTGCCGGAGCAGCGGCAGGTCGACATGCTGGGCTGGCTGACCGGGTCGCCGATCGGTTCGGCGGAGGATGGCCTTGCCATCAGCGAGGCGGAGAGCTTGTCGCTCTATCGCAATGCCGGGCGCCTGGCGGCGCAATTGCACAATCACACGGCGTCAACGCCTCTGCCCGATGGCTTCACGCGCCATAGCTGGTGCGAAGAAGGGCTGCTGGGCGAACAGCCGCTGTGGGGTCGCTTCTGGCAGCTGGAGATACTGTCCGGCGATGAACTGGCGCTGCTCGGGCAGGCTCGGGCGCAGGCGATGGACGACCTCATGACGCTCGGCAAATCCCCGGACAGGTTCGGCATGATCCATGCCGATTTCGTACCGGAAAATCTGCTCAGCAGCGGCGACCGGCTCCAACTGATCGACTTTGATGACAGCGGTTTTGGCTGGCATATGTTCGAGCTCGCCACTGCGCTCTATTTCATTGTCGAAGAGCCCAATTACCCGGCACTTCGCGATGCGCTGTTCGAAGGGTATCGCACGACCCGAGCTTTGTCCGAGGCCGAGGAAGCGTTGCTGCCATTGTTCCTCTTCCTGCGTGGAACCACCTATCTTGGCTGGGTTCAGACGCGCCCGGAGACGCAGACCGCCAAGGAGCTCGGCTCGCTGCTCGTTGAGCGCACCTGTCGGCTTGCATCGGCCTATCTCGCTGGTCGCGATGCAGTAAAGCGAGGCTGAGCCGATAGCCTGTAACTTTAGCGTTTGAACATGGAGGCTGGGGCCATAGTAGAGGCTTCAGTTTCCGGTTTGGGCGATATGGCTGCGTGATATGACAGTGACCACACGAGTGCGGCGGAGCGGCACGCAGGCCCGGGGCCGCGCGCGGCGTCAGGCGCTGCTGCAGGCGGCCAGATCAATGCTGGAAACGCGCACCCTCTCCGAGCTCGAATTGTCGGACGTCGCCGCGACAGCGGGCATCCCCAAAAGCTCCGCCTATCATTTCTATGGCGATATCCACCAGCTTTACGCGGAACTGGCGGCCTTGCAGGATGAGGAGCTTAATGTCGTCCTCTCCGAGCCATTGCCGAGGCTGGAAAGCTGGGAAGCGATCGTTGGTGCGCTCGTCGATCGATCAGCGGAGTATTTCCGCGACAATCAGTCGGCCCAGCAGCTCATGTTCGGCCCCGTCACCCCGCCCGACATCAAGCGATCAAGCCGCAATGCCGACGTGGCGCACGGCGCGGTGTTTGAAGAGCAGATCAACCGCCAGTTCGTGTTGCCGGACATTCCGGGGCGCGGCCGCCTGTTCTTCCGGGCCGTGGAAGCGATCGATCTCATGTTCGGGCTCTCGCTCATCGAGGAGGAGCGGTTGACGGACGAGATGATCGGCGAGGGGAAGACGATCGCTTGCGCCTATCTTGGCGCTTACATTCCGCGCTTGCTGGCCGAGCGGGAGGCGGCACTGCCGGGCGCTGGTTCAGTCTGACGAGGTCGATTGCGAGCGACAATGCCCTAGACGCCCTCTATTTAATCGGACTATAGTCCGGTTTTAACGTGAGGGAGATGCGCGTGTCTATTGCTGGAAACGAGGTGCGTTCGGACAAGCCGGTGGTGATCGTCACGGGCGGCGGTAGCGGCATTGGTGCAGCCGTGGCGGAACGCCTCGCGCCCACGCATCAGGTCATCATATGCGGTCGGCGTCAGGCTTCCCTCACTGCGGTGGCGGATCGCACGGGCGTGGAGACCGCCGCGGTCGACATCACAAACTATGAGGAAGCGCGCAGGCTGATCGAAAGCACCGTCGCGCGCTATGGGCGCCTCGATGGGCTGGTTTTGAACGCAGGCATCCTCATCTCCGCGACCGTTGCCGACATGACGATCGACCAATGGAATCAGCAGATCGACATCAACTTGACGGCGCCCTTCGTGATGGCGCAAGCGGCGCTGCCGCATCTGATCAAGAGCCAGGGCGCGATGGTGGCGGTGAGCTCGGTCGGCGCTGTGCAAACCGGGCCAGCGATCGCCGCTTATGCCGCATCAAAGGCGGGCATCAGCCAACTGATGAAGTGCGTGGCGTATGAGAATGCGCGCTTTGGTGTGCGCGCCAACGTCGTCGCGCCCGGCTGGATCCGCACCGAAATGGGCGATGAGGAAATGCGGATGCTCCCCATCGGCGACGATCTCGACGCGGCCTATCGCAAAGTGAGCGAGCATGTCCCGCAGCGCCGGGCCGGAACCGCCATGGAAGCCGCAGAGGTCATCGCCTTCCTGCTCTCGCCTGCGGCCGCATTCGTCAACGGCGCGGTCTATGTTGTCGATGGCGGTTCGCTGGTCGCGAACTCCGGCATGACTTATTTCGACAGCGAGCTTTAACGGCGATCCGGAAGAGGCGGATGACGTGATGTTATGCGCCTCTTGCTGGCGAAGTCCAAATTAGTCGTCATGCCAGCGCAGGCTGGCATCTGCCGCGCGGTGCAGAACAGCGCTTTATGGCACCCAGGCGGCTACACGTAATATATGACCAGCAAGCCAGAGGTGGCCTATAGATCGGGGCCACAGCTGATCTTTCAGCGCGCGTCGCACGAAGATGTGGCTGGAAATCTGGCTTCTTGAGAAGAGCAACCCGGACTGGCGCGACCTGTCAAATCTTGTGTGTGACTGCTCCAGACCCCAGCCTTCGCTGGGGTGACGATGACGATAAGCCCTGGTTGGAAGCGAAATCTTGGCATTGAAGGTAGGAGATGCCGTGGCGTCCTGACCGGCCGATATTCGGATAAATCCGCAAGGCTTCATCCCACCAAAGGCGTCGAACTTGGCTGCTTGGAAGCCTTGCGCGTGCAAATCTGCCTGATGACGCCTGGCGCTCGTATGGCGCAAGCGCGCCGCTCATCAAAGCAACACCCGCGATGCGGGGGCATCGCGGGTGCGCAGGGATCATGGCACAGGATGCCAATCAAATTAACCGGAAACTGTCGCTGCGTTGCTCAGCGAAAGCGAAGCGTGACGCTGCCGCCGAACCAGCGCGGGCGGCCGAAGGTTTGCTGGGTGATGCCAAGAGGCCCGGAGAGATCGAGATTGTAGATGAGGTAGCGCTTGTCCGTGAGATTGTTCACGAACACCGCTGCCTCAAGTGGAAGGTCTGCAAACTCGTAGGAAATGCGCGCGTCGCCAATGACATAGCCATCCTGCAGATCGACGGGGGCATTGAAGGTCGAGAAATATTGCGAGCTGTTATATTTCCAGTTCGTCTGCATCGCGAGCTTGCCCGGGCCTGCGTCAAATTCATAACGCAGGAGCGCCGAAGCCGTGAACTTTGGCGCCTGCGCCATGCGCCGATCGGCAACCACGCCTGATGGCAGGGTGACATTCTTCACCGTTGCATCAAGCACCGCCATGTTCGCCTGGAGATACAGGCCATCGACAGGGCGGGTGTTGAACTCAGCCTCAAATCCCTTGGCGAAGGCGCGCTTGTTGCGCACCACGAGTGCCAGACCAGCCAATTCGAACGACTGATAATTCTGGTAATTATAATAGAAGCCCGAGAGGTTGAGGTGCGTCGTGCGATCGAACATGGTCAGCTTCACGCCGCCCTCATAGTTCGTCAGTATCTCGCCCTTGAACGGGATGGTCGTGGGGTCGATCGGCGGGATGGCGGGCGTGCCGAAGCCACCGCTCTTGATCCCGCGATTGACGCTCGCATAGATCAGCACATCGCGCGACGGCTTATAGTCCAGCTCGATCTTGCCCGAATAATCCGAGAAATTATTCTGTGCGAGGTTGGGGAAATTGGCCTTGTTGAACACCAGATCAACCACGCCATTGTCGACATGGGTGAAGTCATAGGTCTTCCAGTCCCACGAATAACGCAGACCGCCGATGACCGTGAACTGATCCGACAGCTTATATTCGAGCTGGCCAAAGGCTGCGAGCGAGTCCGTGCTCAGCTTGCCGCCATAGGTTTCATCCAGACCGAACGCACCGCTCGCATCGGTGCGATAATCATTCCGGCTGCGGATACGAATGCCATAGCCGCCGACCGTCCAGTTCAACAGGCCGGTATCGCCAGAGAGCCGCAGCTCCTGCGACATCTGGCTGAGATTTTGATAGGTGGTGTAGTGGAACAAGGTGGCAGGCGTCAGGTCGGAATCGTCGCCATAGCGCTTGATGAGGCGCTGGAAGTCCGTGATGGACGTCAGCGTCGTTCCATTGCCCAGATCATGCTCATAGCGCGCTGCGACATCCCAATAGGTCCGGCCGAAATAGATTGGCGCATTGTATGAAACGGTGAAGGGATCATTGTCTGGCTCCACATAGCCATTCACGTCGCAGCCGTCGCACGTTCCCCATGGATTTTCGTTGCGCCCGATATATTCGCCCAGGCCCTGCGCATTGGGGATTGCAGAAACATGGCTGTAGAGATTGGCCTGCCGGTCATTGTCGTTCCGCATGACCTGACCCTTGAGGTTCAGCTTGCCGGCGTCACCCACATCAATGGCGAGCTGCGCGCGGCCAGCATAGAATTTCGCGCCTCCGATATCCTCGCCGGTGCGGTTCTTGATGAAGCTGCCGCCATGATTGGTCGCGAATGACAGGCGTCCAAGGATGCCCTCCGACAGCGGGCCGCTGATCGCGCCCTCGGTTGCAACCTGGCCGTAGCTGCCGACCGTTCCCGTGACGAAGCCCTCAAGCGACGTGGTGGGCTTGGCCGAGACGATCTGAACAAGGCCGCCAGTGGCATTGCGGCCGAACAATGTGCCTTGCGGACCGCGCAGCACTTCGATGCGTTCCAGATCGAACATCATGCCGCTGATCGCGCCCAGTGCGCCGACATAGACTTCATCGCTATAGAAGGCGATCGGCGCTTCCTGCGAGTCCGCGAAGTCATTCTGCGCGACGCCGCGAATGTTGAACACCGTCACTGTCGGCGCATATTGATTGACCTGCAGTCCCGGCACCTGAGAGGCGAGCGCGGTCACATCCTGGCGGCCCAGCGCAGCGAGATTGTCCGCGCCAAGAGCCGTTACCGAAACGCCGATGTCCTGGATATTCTGGCTGCGCTTCTGAGCGGTTACCACGATCTCGCCCATGTCGCTGGGGGTCGCCTCTGTCTGAGCGATCGCTGCGCCAGCATAGCCGAGCAAGAACGATATGGATGCGAGGTAAAAAGCTTTCTTAGTCATTTTAACCACCCCTTAGATTTCTCCCATCGGCGACCCTCTGAAGGGGGCTAATGCCGAACCGGTTCGAGTATCCGCCTTATTCGCCACAAATTGTCAAGGTTATTCGCGTTTCAGAGCGCGTGGAGCAGAGCCCATTTCCATTTTATGACGTATGAAAAAGTGCGCAATTACAGAGGAATAGATAGAAGTGCCAAATTTATTGCTGATATTTCAAGTGATTATGAATGTGGATTTAAGTCGATTCAATACGAATTTGCAGTCTGATGAGTTTGCTGTGACCAAGCTTGGGCGCGATGAATAACTGACGGTGCTGGCAGCAGCGTCGTTGGCGCTGGCCATAAACAGGCTGTTCAACTGTTGCGGCAATCGGCCGCGTGGCGGAATGAGCCCTACTGTCAGGCGACCTTGACGGCGCTCCGTATCCCGACGTTGTGACCTTGCGCCGAACTGCTTGCACTGCGTCCGCGCGGCTTCACAGGGGGGCTGTGGCGCGCCTCCAGGATGGGCGGCAGATAGTTCGCCAGATAGGATGTGGATGCGATGATCGCCTGATCGAGCATCCGATCGGAGATGACGCCATCCTCAAGCACGGACAGGCTGAAGAAGGTGTCGGCGATCTGGATCGTGTAAAAGCAGGTGAGGACCGGATCGCTCATTTGTGGAAGGTGGTAGAAGGATTCCAGCACGTTGCTCAGCACGGCGCCGAAGCGCAGATCGTCATGACAAGCGGCCCGCTTGATATCGGGGGCGGTCTGGGGGCCGAGCAGCAATTGCCGAGCGGCGGCATCGGAATTGAAATAGGCTGCCGACGCCTGCATGAAGGTGCCCACGCAATCCTGCCAACGCTGATAGGCAATGATTTCCGGCGCGATCAGGCTCATTTCATCGGCGATCGTCCGAGCGAGATCTTTGTAGAGCATGCGGATATCTGAGAAGAAATGATAGGTCGAACTTGCGGGTATCTCGGCGCGTTCCGAGATCATTGGCAAAGTGATCTCGTCCATCGTGCGCTCGTGGAGCAGCGCGCGCGCCGCCGTCAACAAGGCTTCCCGTCGTGCGCGCCCACGGGCTTGCGTATATCTCTTGCTGTTTCCGGTTTCGGCCATGCGGGCCGCTATATCGGCGGCATTTGGGTTCGACAACTGGAATAGCTTCGAATCGTGGGGTGGCGCGGCCGTTCAATGAACGACATGGCCGCAAGCGACGTCCAGTCAAATATTGGAAGCTTGATAAGCAAAGAGACCAGGAACCCTGTGATTCCCAGCCTCTGAGCTTATCATCCTGTGGAGTGCTGCTTCACTGGCAGGCGAGGCACTCGTCATAATCGGTGGATTCGCCAGTGCTCAGCTCGATCTTCTTGAGCTCGGCAGTATTGTCCGCCTCAACGCCGCCGGCAAAGCCTGCCCGCTGGATCGACTTGGAGCGCAGATAATAGAGCGACTTCACGCCCAGCTCCCATGCGCGATAGTGGAGCATCAGCAGATCCCACTTCTCGACATCGGCTGGGATGAAGAGGTTGAGCGACTGCGCCTGATCGATGAAAGGCGAGCGGTCTGCGGCCAGCTCAAGCAACCAGCGCTGGTCGATCTCGAAGCTGGTTTTGAACGTGTCCTTCTCTTCCTGCGTCAGGAAGTCGAGATGCTGGACGCTGCCGCCCCTCTCCAGGATCGTGTTCCACACATTGGTGGAATCCTTGGATTTGAGCTGCAGCAGCTTCTCAAGATAGGGGTTCTTGACGATGAAGCTGCCCGAGAGCGTCTTGTGCGTATAGATGTTGGCGGGGATCGGCTCGATGCAAGCTGATGTGCCGCCGCAAATGATGCTGATCGACGCCGTGGGCGCAATCGCCATCTTGCAGGAGAAGCGCTCCATCACGCCCTGATCGGCAGCATCGGGGCAGGGGCCGCGCTCGACGGCAAGCTGCATCGAGGCTTCATTGGCCTTGGCGTTGATATGCTTGAAGATTTTGAGGTTCCAGCTCTTCGCCATCGCGCTCTCGAAGGAGATGCTGCGCGCTTGCAGGAAGCTGTGGAAGCCCATGATGCCGAGGCCAACCGAACGCTCGCGTCCGGCGGAATATTTCGCGCGCGACATTTCTGGCGGCGCACGGTCGATATAATCCTGCAGCACATTGTCCAGGAAGCGCATGATGTCTTCAATGAACAGCTTGTCGCCATTCCACTGGTCCCATGTCTCGACATTGACCGAGGAGAGGCAGCAAACGGCGGTCCGATCCTTGCCGAACTGATCCTTGCCGGTTGGCAGCGTGATCTCCGAGCACAAGTTCGAGGTCGAGACCTTGAGGCCTACATCGCGGTGATGCTTTGGCATCATGCGGTTCACCGTATCGGCAAACACGATATAGGGCTCGCCGGTTGCAAGGCGGGTTTCCACCAGCTTCTGGAACAGGCTGCGCGCATCCACGGTTGCACGTACGCTGCCATCCTTGGGACTGCGCAGATCGAACTCGGCGCCATCGCGCACCGCATGCATGAACTCATCGGTGATGAGCACGCCATGATGCAGGTTGAGCGCCTTGCGGTTGAAGTCGCCCGATGGCTTGCGGATTTCGAGGAATTCCTCAATCTCGGGGTGCGAGACGTCCAGATAGCAAGCCGCCGAACCGCGCCGCAGCGAGCCTTGCGAGATGGCGAGCGTGAGCGAATCCATCACGCGGACGAAGGGAATGATGCCGCTGGTTTTGCCATTGAGGCCGACCGGCTCGCCAATGCCGCGCACATTGCCCCAATAGGTGCCAATGCCGCCGCCGCGCGAGGCGAGCCACACATTTTCGTTCCAGGTGTTGACGATGCCCTCAAGGCTGTCGTCCACGCTATTGAGATAGCAGGAGATGGGCAGGCCGCGACCCGTGCCGCCATTGGAAAGCACGGGCGTTGCTGGCATGAACCAGAGGCGCGAGATATAATCATAGAGCCGCTGGGCATGCTCCTGATCATCGGCATAGGCTGATGCGACGCGGGCAAAGAGATCCTGATAGGATTCGCCGGGCAGCAGATAGCGGTCCCGCAGGGTCTCCTTGCCGAACTCGGTCAGCAAGGCGTCGCGCGTTGAATCGGTAACAACGTCGAAACGTCGCACGTCGACAGTGTGAGACGTGCTCACCTTTTCCGCAGACTCCGTGGCCTGCTGGATGATGTCGCTCACCGCCTCAGAAGACAATAATGTCTCAGCCGATCCTTCAGCCTGCAAATCCCGAAACTCCATGTTCAAGGCCCCCACAATTCTCTCAAAAAAACGATGTTACCGGGCATCGCGCTCAGCGCAGCCCCATCTATTCGCAGCTTTTCGCCCCACATCATGCGCTTATTATCGAAGCAGCATCAAATAGAGCGAGCACAATTTGTAGCGTGGCCCCCTGGCCTCAGCTACCACGCATAGTGCCACAGGGCGCAAATGATGCAAGGTCTAATGGGGTGGCCCGTGCATCAATTTATGGCTGAACGTGAGCAGGGCATCCGCTCCCGTGTCGCGACGCGCCAGCCTGCGCGACTTCCCTCAAAAGCAAGAGCGGAATGGGCATGCTAAAATATAATTCTGTGGATGAATCATAGGGTCGGTTCGTCGCGGGGTGTGAGAGCGTCGCCTGTTCGCTGGCAAACGGAACGATCCCGTTTTAAGGGTCGTACAGGTTAACGTTGCAGAGGAACGACTGGCATGTCCGAGACCACTCTCCTGATCCTGGCCGCACTGGTCGCGGTGCTCCTGATTGTCTGGATTCTGCGATCGCGCAAAAACCCCAACCATCATATCGACACATCCGTTACGGCTGTCGGCGCAGTGACGGAAGCCGTGCGGGACCTGGCGGACGATGTTTCCAAAGCGGTGACGCACACAGCCAAAGCCGATGTCGAGCCGAGTAGCGCGAAGGCGGACGCGAGCGCAGTGGCGCCCAGCGAGGCTGCGGCCATCATGGCGAGCGCTGATGCCGCTGCAGATATACCCCCCGCAATCCCAACCGGAAGCAGCGCTGATAATCTCCGCCTTCTCAAGGGCGTTGGCCCCAAGCTGGCTGCTTTGCTCACGCAGCTTGGCATCACACGCTTTGATCAGATCGCCGCCTGGAACGAGGCAGACATCGTGCGAGTGGATGCGCAACTGGGCAATTTCAAAGGCCGCATCGTGCGCGATAATTGGATCGAGCAAGCGCGGCTTCTGGCCAGTGGAGACGTCGCCGGGTTCGAGGCGAAGTTCGGCAAGCTGGACGGCCCGAGCAACAACTGAACGGATTTAGACCTGACCCAACACCCTGACAGTGAGGCGCAGCGGCCAGCCGCTTGTGCGCAAACCCTCAATAGCGCCGCGCAAGCCGGAGAAAAGTTGCGCCTCCCATTGGGCCAGATCATCCTGCTCGCGTCGCTGGCGGCCATTTTACCCGCGGCGATCGACGGCTTTTCACCCGCGCTGCCAGCCATCGCCGATGCGCTCGAGACGGATGCTGCCCATATGTCGGCAGCGATCAGCGCTTTCGTCATCAGCTTTGCGCTGGCTCAGCT
>CAMLFF010000043.1 GCA_946479185.1 uncultured Sphingobium sp. | reverse complement strand
CGATGGTCGCGTGGGTGAGCGATGCCGCCACCGGCGAGGTGACCGTGATGGTCGGGGCCTCGGCCTCAGGCGCGTAGGACGTCATCTGCGTCTGCGGGTTGGAGGTCGCGAACGTGTTCGTGCGCTTCAGGTGCTCCATCGCCTGCTGGGCGGACGCGTCGCTGCCGCCACGCGAGCGGCGATGCGCAGTCCGGCCCCCATGCGTCCCATTTAGAAGCGGCGCGTGACGGATAGCAGCGCCGAACGGGGGCGGCCAAACGTGCTCGAACCGTAAATGCTGACCGAGCTCAGATAGCGCTCGTCGAAGAGGTTGAACACATTGAGGCGGATGTCCCAATTCTCGATGCCGCGATAGAAGATCTGCGCATCGACGATCGGCGGCGGATTATAGGCAAGCTGGTTCTGCGGGAAGGTGTAGGGATAGTAGGTTCCCAGATCGCGCACGCTACCGCCAAAGCCGAAGCCCTTGAGGGGGCCAGACTGCACTTCATAGGTCGCGAGGAACGCCCCGGTGAACGCCTGCGCGTCATAAGGAACGGTGCCCTCCATCCCGTCGTTGTTTTTCGTGATCTCGGCGCCCTGCCAGGCGACGGAGGCAACGAGTTGCAGGCCTGGAAGCGGCGAGCCGACGATTTCCACCTCGATACCTTTGTGAACCTGCTCGCCCACGGGAATGACGAAATATTCGCCAGTCCCACTGCGGGGGTCAAAGGTCGCAATATCGCGGCGCACCATGCGATAGCCGGCGAGCGAGGCGTTGAGCTTGTCATCGATCAGCGAAGCCTTCAGGCCGGCTTCAATCTGATAGCCGGTTTCGGGTTTGACGAGATCGCCCTCGATCGTCCTTCCCGATGAGGGGATGAAGGATTCATTGTAGGTCGCATAGGCAGTCAGAGCATTTGTGACTCGATAGGTCAGCGAGGCGCGACCGGTGAAGGCCTCGGTCTTCCGCGGAGTCGCCACCAGACCGGCGGTCGTCCGCGTCCAGTCATACCGGCCGCCCAGATGGACGGCCAGCCGCTCGACCGGGCGAATGATCGCCTGCCCATATAGGCCCCAGCCTGCGCGGCCGCTGGCGTACGTCGGGTTCAAATTGGTGGGGAAGGACCCGATGTCAGCCGTGTAATCCGGATCGAAGATATCGATCTTAGCGACGCCGCTGGTCCGCCCGCCGCGCACGGTTTCATCATTCTCGAAATAGTCGGTGCCGATCAGCAGATCGCTGGTGAGGCCGAACAAGGGGATGTTGCCCGAGACGAACAGATCGGTCGCGACGGTGTCATAGGAATAGCGCCGGTTGAGCTTGTTGAGCCCGGCAATGCCCGCGTTGCGATTAACATAGCCGGCAAATTCGGTGGCACGCTGCGCATTGAAGCCATCCTCGTACCGTCCGCGTGCCGTCAGCGTCCAACCGGGGGCGAGTTGCTGGCGCAGCTCCGCATCAATCCAGCCCAGATCCCCTTTTGAACGGGGGGTAGGGATGCCGACAAAGCGAGAGCGGGGAATGTCCGGAACCCACCCGTCAGCGCCAACGGCGAAAGAGCCGCCTTCAAGGAAGGAGCGACGCTGGAAACTGCCGGTGACATCAATGCTGGTGCTCGGCGTCAGGTCCGCGCCGAGCGCAGCCGTCGCGACCCAGAGATTGCCCTCGCGAAAATCGATCCACGAGCCCTCATCGACATATTTCCCGCTGATGCGGCCCCGCACCGCGCCATCGCCCGTAAGCGCGCCGCCCACATCACCTTCAATCACCTTCGCGTCATAGCTGCCCACGCGCGCGGTGATGAACCCGCCGAATGCGGCCGACGCACGCTTAGGAAGGAGATTGATGATACCGCCGGGCGGCACCGCCCCGCCGAACATCGAGCCCGGGCCGCGCACTACTTCCACCCGCTCAAGAGCGGCCATGTCAATACCGGCACGATTATGGGTGCGAAGGCCATTCACCCGGCGATAGGCGAGCCCGCCGCTCTCATAGACGCCGCGGATATTATATTCGACACCGAGGCTGTTCCCACCTCCGCCTGCACCACCCGTCGCGCCGTCATTGAAGGCCACGACATTGGGGACGAAGTACATGGCCTCAGCCAGCGATTGCGCACCCCGATCCGCAATCATGTCGGCCGTGGCGACAGAAACCGATTGTGGCGTATCCTTGAGAGAGAGCGGGGTTTTGGTGGCACTGCGCTGCTGGGTCGCACGATAGCCGGTCACCACGATTTCCTCTGCGGCCAGGACACTCGCGCCGGCCGCATTCGAGGCCTGTTGTTCCGGTCGAGCGTCACGATCGGCCCGTGGCTGCGAAAGGACGAAGCCGCCGGCGCCGTCGGAGGATGCCTGCAAGCCAGTGCCGCTCAGCAGTTGCGCGAGAGCAGCCGCAGACGTGAATTCGCCGCGCACAGCAGCACTGGTCCGCCCTCGCGTCAGCGATGCGTCGGCCACCACCAATACGCCGGCCAGGCGACTATATTCAGCGATTGCTCGCGCAAGTGGCTGGGCCGGAATGTCGATGCGGGCCGCTACCGCGCTTTCAGCCATAGCGGGCAGTGAGGCCATAGCCGTCGAGCAGCACAGCAATGCGCTCGCAAGGCGCACGAAACGATGGTTCATCAGATCCCCCTGAAGGTGTAATTTCACCCTTTGGACGGATCAGCCGGAAAATCGGGCAGTCGGTGTACCAAAAAATTTAACGTCGTTTGACGGTCGTGCCATCCGGCCCGTCTTCCACGGCGATTGGCAGTGCAGCGCGAAGACTGGTCAGAGCGCGCGCCGTATCATTGAGCGGGAAGGTGCCGGAAACCCGAAGTCCCTGAATATCCTCCGACGCGTAGTGGATTGGATCGCGCCGATAGTGATTGAGCCTGTCGACGACTTCGCTAAGCGGACGGTCATCCGCCACCAGAAGTCCCTCGCTCCATGCGCCTTCCGAAGCGGGATCGATGTCGCCGAGACGGCTCGCACCCCTTGCGTCGAGCCTCGCGGACTGACCTGCGCGCAGAGTAAGACATGCTCGGTTGCCTGCTGTCGCGCAGGCTTCGACCCTGGACTCGATCACTGAGACTGTCGTGACCTTGCCTTCAACGCGCACGCTATATTGCGTACCGAGCGCGCGCGCCGTTCCCTGTGGTGTGCGGATGATGAACGGCCGCGTGCCGCCCTTCTCCACATTTGCCATGACGCCGCCGCGCCATAGCTCGATCGTCCGGGCCTTCTCAGCGATGTCCGCCGCTGTATCTGTGTCGAAGACCAGCCCGTCCCCCGACGCTAGAGTAGCTCTGTGCTGCTGACCGACTGCCGTTCGTTCGTCGGCGATTCTTGCCCGGATCGAAGGCTCACCGGCGCCCCACCAAGTCAAAGCTGTCGCCGATCCGACAAAAGCGAGCAGCATCAAGACACCGCGCCCGCTCCCGCCTGCGAACATCATCCCGAGCGCGGCCCGCTCGACCGGCGTGCGTGTCGTGACCTGCTGCGCCACCGCACTCATGCGATCGAAGGCGAGCTTGTGCATTGGATCGGCTTCGAGCCAGCGCCGGAAAGCCCGCATCTCCTCCTCGTCGCAATGCTCATCGCAAAGGTGCGCCTGCCAAGCAGCAGCGACCTCGATGACGGAGCGGCTCGGCTCAGTCTGCTTAGTCTGGGCAACCATGCGCGACGATGTAGCAATGGGCGAGCGCGCGGGCGATATATTGCTTTACCATGCTGGTGGAGACGCAGAGTTCCTCAGCAATCTGGGCGTAGGTGAGGCCGTCCAACCGGCTCAGCAGCAGCGCCTGCCGTGGTTTCGCGGGAAGCTCGCCCAAGAGTTCGGCAAGCAGGGAAAGTTGCTGAACCGCTTCAGCGATGCGGTCAGGCGATGGCGCTGCGACGTCGCCCATATGCAAGGCAAAAGCGTCCAGAAAGCAGCGTTCCGATGTTCGCTTTCGCGTGTCGTCTATCAAAAGCCGACGGGCGACCGTCGCAAGGTAACGCCTGGGATGGGAATGAAGGCGCAGTTGTGGCTGCTCTGCAAGCCGGCAGAAGGTCTCTTGCGCGAGATCGCTGGCGCGCGTGTGGCAGCGCGCTCGCGTGGCGAGCCAATTCAGCAGCCACCCCCCATGGGCGCGATATAGGTTATCCAAATCAGGGGCGGCAAATGCTGACATATGGCCAAATATCGAATATGCGAGTGATTATCAACAGCAATATCCGCCGAGTTAAGTCAAGCGCTACCCAGATTCCGGACCGGCCCGTTCGAAGCTCAAAGTGCCGCGCCGACGAACGATCGCCTCGGGCATGGTATCGCGAATAAAGGCAAGCATCGCCTCGCGGACCTCGCAGCGCAAATCGAATGCGGTCGAGGCGTCTTTCGCGGTCATCAGCCCGCGAACCTCGATCGCCTCAGGCTTAACTTCGGTCACCTGAAGGTTGCAGAACCGACCGTCCCAGCGAGGGCTAGCGTGGACCAACTGCTCGAGTTTGTCGCGAAGCCGGTTCACATCCGCCGCTGGATCCAGATACCAGAAGACGCTGCCAAGAATCTGGCTCGTCTGCCGCGTCCAGTTCTGGAAGCTCTCCTCCAGGAATTTGGAGACCGGTACCACCAGACGGCGTTCATCCCAGATCTGCACCACGACATAGGTGAGCCGGATTTCTTCGATGCGGCCCCATTCCCCGTCAATGATAACCACATCGTCGAGGCGGATCGGCTCGGTAAAAGCCATCTGCAAGCCACCGATCAGATTTTTCAGTGCAGGTTGGGCGGCAGCGCCCACGGCGAGCGCGGCTAGGCCCGCTGATGCGATCAAGGTGACGCCGACATTGCGGACGCTGGGAATTGACATGAGCATCATGCAAAAGGTCGCAAGCAAGACAACGAACACGCCGATCCTGTGGAGAATGTCAGCGCGCGTTCGGCGACGACGCGCCTGAAGATTGTCCGCCGTGCTAATATCCGCGCGGGCTTTGACCAGATCGGCGGCTACGGCGAGAATGGAGATCGCCATCCAGCCGATAAGGAGGGGAAATACCAGGCCGGCAAGCTGGCCCCAGGCGCGAACGGCAGTCTCGCCGAACGCGAGTCCCGGCTGAACTGCTGACACCGCAAAAGCCACCATCATCCAGCGGACTGGCGCATGAAGACGGCGGACGACAATATCGTCAATCCCGGTGGTCGTGCGAGCGGCTGCACGTCGCACGATCTTCAGCAGCAACCAGTGCAGCAAAAGCGCGGCTGCGATCGCGACCGCGACGAGTGCCAGGCTCGTTAGCCATGCGGGCATGGCGGCGGCGAACCGCTCCATATTGTTGCTCCTTCAGGCTTGAGTGTTCCCCCCATAAATCGCGCGGCGCGGGCTATTGGTTCCAGCTATGGCTCAGTCCGGTCTTGTCCCGACTATGCAGCTGCGAGGTGCTGCGTGAATGACAAGGAACGCGAACAAAGCCGCCCTTCGACCGCTTGAAAGGCTCCCTAAAAGCTGCCCATCATTTATCAGGCGGTCGGCCATTCCCGCCTGCAAACGCGGCCAACAGCGCATTGGGAGGCGTCCTCTATGCGTTCACTGAGTTGTATCGCTGTCAATGATCGTCTCGATTCCCGCTCCCTACCTTGCTACCTGAATGCGGCACATGCTTGAGCTTTTTGATCACACGTCGATTATCTTGGGCCGATAGAATAACAAGTCGCCATCGGAACTACGGATCTCAATCCGCAAGCGAGGATCGGTGGCAAACAGCTCTTCGGCAAACGCTCGAGCTCCAGCGAGAGATCCTTTCCATTCTTTCGACGCTAAAAGCTCGCCTTTCCGAAGAAATGAGATTTTGTAGGACATGCACAATCCGTTTCGGGCAGACAGCTGGTCGACAGTGGCGCAACTTCCGCAATGCACTATTCCGGATACCATCCCGAGCGGTCAATAGGGTGGGCATAATCGCCGACGTCGCGGTCGTTCGCGTGTTGTTTGCTTGTTCTGAACTCAGTTGCTCGCTCAGGTTGAGCTAAAGGTGTCTGCGACGTCGAATATCGACGCTGACAGTCCACTTGAACCGGCGTTCGCTGGGCCCGACATTGGGTCTATGACAATTGCAACATATGGCCTCGTTGATGACGAGGAAATCGAACTTGATGCTGCAGCACTTGTGCTGAGCGAGCTCGACCATCCTGGAGCGGACTTATCGCCCCATATCGAAGTACTGCGCCAAATTGATGGGCGTCTTCGCGAACTCGGCTCTGAAGCCGTTGCGTCGGATGATCAGGCCCAGTTACTGGCCGATGTATTGCATGGCGAATTCAGCTTCACCGGCGATACTGAGGCTTATGACGCCCCGCTCAATGGCGATCTCATTCGCGTAATAGATCGCCGACGCGGACTGCCCGTCAGCCTCTCGATCCTGTATGTTGCGGCGGCGCGGCGGATGGGATGGAAAGCCGAGCCGTTGAACACGCCCGGACACGTCCTGGTTCGCATTGGCGATGAGGCACCCGTCATCATTGATCCTTTCAACGGCGGAGTTATCGTCGACGAACAGAAACTTCTCTCGTTATTCAAAGACTTCGTAGTCACTGACGACCATATCTCCACGGACCGGATAGAGACGATGACAAATCGCAACACCCTCGTCCGATTGCTGATGAACCAGGCCTCCCGAGCAGAACAAGCGAACGATCCAGGTCGAGCGATTACACTGTATCAGCGCATGACGCTGGTCGCTCCGGGCAATCCTGACGGCTGGTGGGCGCTGGCACGACTTCAGCTGGTGGCCGGACTGATTGAGCAGGCGCGCAGTAGCCTCAGCGCTATGCTTGAGGTGACGCGAAACCCAGATCGGCGGGAAATCGTCACCGCCGCACTGGAAGCGATACCGCGCGCAAATGAGCCGCGCCGAAAGGCGCAGCGCTGATGACGAGCGACAGCAATAAGTGTGCACGGCGCACGGCGCACGACGGACGTTGAATGGCGACTGGACCGGAGGCCCATAAGACCCGAGAATGGTTTGGCATTGCCGACTGATGGCGCGAAACGCTCGACAGGAGCCGATAGGTGATCAAGCGCTACCAGATCTTCGCGGACTATTTTCAGTTCTATCTGTGGGACGCAGACGAACGACCGAACGCTCCGGAAGACTATGACGGCGAGGATATCCGCAGCAGGATCAAGGCGGCGCCGTTCGTCGTCGTGATCCAGCCCATCCGCAACAGGGAGGTGCCGGTCGAGATTGAGCTGCCCCCTGCCCCGCCGCTGCTCGTTCTCGACGATTGGGACCATGTTGTGGAGGCGAGCATCGATCTGCCGTCAGGCCGGCTCGAGATCCATGAATGCACCGGCGGCTCAATCGATATCCTGTCGGTCACGCCGGGAAGCTACCGCGTAAGAGCCTGTTTCGCTGGCCTCGGCACATTAAGCGAGGATGGGCTGGACGGTGACGACCATTACCACATCACCCTTTGGCCAGCGTCCCCGGCGCCTGTGGACGTGCTCAAACACTATATCGAGCCGAGCTGACCCACGGTCGCCGCGGCATGATATCAGCGGGCCCGATCGTCATCGAGCTTGCGAACCTTAGTCTGACGATGTCGACACAGCGCGGAACATCGACGCAAGCTGCTGCCGCGCGGCCTGCGCTGCATCATAGTCCTCTCCGCTTATGGTTAGTTCAGCGCATGTGCCGATCGGGCCATGTTCGCCGACATCGCTGTCGCACAGCTTTATCCAGCTGGCGGCGAGTGCGGCTTCACGACGATAGAGCGCGCGGGCCTCGTCGCACACAGTCTTGGCGTTGTCCGTGCACCCTTGCGCGAAGGCTATGTAGGCGAGATGATCTGCCCTGACCGCATCGCGCTGCGAGCGGCCGCGCAGTTCGAGCGCCGTCTTACCCAGAAAGTGGCACCCCTCAGGATCGATGAGAATTGCGTCGTTGTGGAAAAAGCAGGCCTTCCCAAGATAAGCAAATGCCACGTCGAGATTGCGCGGCACGCCGGTTCCGGTGAAAGACATCCAGCCCAGATATTTGCAGGCATAAGGCCCCTGGCCGATGTCGTCGCCAGCGCAGGTGCGCGCGAGCCTCTCCTTCGCGCGGGCATAATCGCGCAGCTGCCGGTTATGGAGATAGAGCTTGCCCGCCTCATAGCAGCCCATGGTGCCGATACGCGCGTCGCACGACTTGTCATAATGTTCGAGCGCGCCGCGCAGGTCGCCGTTACGCGCGGCACTGACGCCGCGGCTCCAGCAGGTGTCGACATTCGTGTCCGCCTTGCAAGGGGGCGCGTCTGCGGCGCGGACTGGCGGATGGATCGGATAATTGGGGAAAGACACCCCATCGGAGGTGCGCTGACGCCCACTGTCGCGCATCCGCGCCAGCAGCCGGTCTGGACTTCTCTCGATGCTCGCGGGAGCGCAGGCCAGCTTTGCGAGCACCTTACCAGCCCGGCTCACGGTTAGCAGCCCGAACGGGCGAAGAGCGGATGGATCGGGCTGCGCACCATTTTTGAAGCCGGCGGCAAAGCGATAGGCGGTGTCGCCATTCGCAAAGGTCGCGATCTCGTCGATCGTGTCACCCGCGCCGTCTTCGCGCCGATAGTCGAGATCGGCCAGCGGGCTGGACAATCTAAGCTCAGGTTGCTGGCCGGGGCGGCCATAGCGATAGATCGCCTGCGTACCCGATAGCGAAATGGAAGCCACCCGGTCCTGGCCCTCGATCCGGCAGGTGAGGACAGTTTCCTCGGCCTTCCATTGCGCCGCGGCCGGTGCCCCGGTCCAGAGACAGGCTGCGACCATGGCGGCGCGCAGCAACATCAGGCCATCAACTAAGCGCGTCATCATCGTTGTACGTCTCTCATGGTTTGCTCGCCGGAGCGTGCTCCGTATCCTTGGCGGGCGGCGGGGCCAGCGCCAAGGCCTTTTTGGCTTCGGCGGCGGATGCCGTTTCCGGATCGAGCGCCAGCGTCCGTTCGAGCAAGGCAATTGCGCGCGCGTCGTCGCGTTCGCGGCCATTCCCGGTCTGATAGGCGCGGCCAAGCGAGAAGCAGCTTTCGGGCTCGCCCAGGCTGCAGGCTTTGTCGAACAGCTCAAGCGCGCGCTGGCGGTCCCTGCGTCCGGCACGTCCGTCATCGAACATCAGGCCGAGATTACCGCAGGCGTTGGCGTCGTCGGCAGCGCAGGATGGCTCGAACAAAGCCACGGCCCGCGTATAGTTGCGTGAGACGCCAAGACCGTCCCGGTACAGCACGCCGAGATTGTAGCAGGCATGCTGATCGTCGGCGTCACAGGCCGCGCGAAACAGCCGAGCGGCACGGCGGTGGCTTTGCCTCACGCCTGTGCCAAGGGAGTAGGACGCCCCCAGGTTCGCGCAGCCGCCCGTCGTGCCCTTGTCACAGGCCTCTTCGAACAAAGCGTTGGCGCGGACCGCGTCCTTGGCGACCCCCTTCCCGGCAACATAGGCAAGCCCGAGATTGTTGCATGCGGTCATCTCGCCGCCCTCGCAGGCATAAGAGAAGTAAGAGGCAGCGCGCACGGCATCCGGCGCGACGCCCTTCCCCCCGCCATAGGCATTTCCAGACATGGTGCAGCCGCGCATGCTTCCGAACTGACAAGCCTGCGCGAAGACGTCGGCAGACCAGGCCTCATTCTTGGGTATGCCATCGCCTTCGAGAAGCTGGAAGCCGAGCGCAGTGCAGGCTTCGGCGTCGTCCGCTTCGCAGGGGGGTATGAGCTGCGCCACGACGCTCGCTTCCAGACGCTCCTGCGCTGCCACGCCTAGCGGCTCAGCGGCTGCGTCCTGCGCAGCGGCGGGATTGAGGAAGCCGACGCACGACAGCAACGAGGCAATAACAAGGAAGCGAAGCCGCGCAGCTTTCGCGGAATTGGCGTCCTGGCACAGGAAGACTCGGCGACTGAAGAGCATGACGCATGCCTAAGGTCCCTGCCGCCAATTGTCATGCTCGTCTGGGGGGCGTCGCGAGACTGCGGAAGCTGGCCGACGCCGGGGATCCGGAAGGACGATCCCGGCCGAGGACGACGGCGCAGTCGCACGGGGGTCCAGTGTTGCTGAACCCCATCAAAGTTTCAGCTTCGTTTCTCGGCAAAAATCCGTTCGCCGACATCGCGCAGATACTTACGGCGTTCCGCTTCGCTCAGCAGTGCCGCAGAGGCCTTCGCCCGTTCGACCATTTCCTTGAAGGTGCCTGAGGAGGTGCCGATGTCCGATCCCCACATCACCCTGTCCGGACCGAAAACGTCGACGGCCCGGCGCAGCACTTTCTCCGGTGCAAGGCCCTGTTCGCGGATGACATCCATGTTCAGCGCTGTGAACTTGACCGAAATATTCTTGCGCACGGCCAGCGGTTCGTAGTTCGCACCGATGCCGAAATTCGGCTGCGTCACGTCGGGAAAAAACACGTGATCGAGCACGATAGGCAGATTGGGGAATTTGTCGGCCATGGCGGTGACGACGGTGATGAGTTTGTCGCGGCCCGTCGCCGGTCCTTCGATAGTGACGACAAGGCCAAGCTCGTCTGCCAGTTTCCAGACCTCCTGGGACGCTGGAGAGCTCAGCCATGCAGGCTTGTCCTTCACGCCGACACCGAAGAAGCGGATGCCGACGGCGCCATTTTTAGCCGCGTCCCGGATCTTGTCGAGCGTCCCGGCTTCATCCGGATCGATGATGATCACCGCTTTCATGCGATTGGGGAATAGTTTGGCCGCGTCGATGATATAGCGATTGTCGGTCTGGTAGATCATGCCCTTTTGGATAGCGGCGATGCCACACACGCCCTCCTCGGCCATCCAGCCATATAACTGCTCTGCCGTCGGTTTTTCATTGACCGGGTTGGGCCCATGCATGCCGCCCGGCTGGCCATTGGTGCCCGCCTTGAACGGTGAATCTGCGCTGGGCCGAAACGCTGGCAGAGGATTGCGCGGATATTTCTCCAGATTGTCCGAGATCAGATGCGCGTGTGAATCGTATATGCTGCAATTTGCGAATTTGTCTGCGTCAGTCAGCCGTTGCTCGACATTCGCTCCCGCTTGACCGGCGCAAGCCTGAAGGGCCGACGTTGCCGCCAGCATAAGTGCAAGGCGATGGATTTTCGAGTTTGCTTGCATGTTTTTCTCTCCGTAAACTAGGCATGCACGCCGATCCTGCAGGTGCGTCCGACTGGATCGGGATAGCAACACCCGCATGACAAGCAATGCCTCGACGCTGGCTGCTTGCGTTCCACAAAATTTCGCACCGCTTGGGTCAATTCGCCCTGCCGTTTTCGACTATTCTGCTTATCGAACGCGAGCGCTCGTCGCTGCAGTGCAGCCCCGCGTCGTGAAGAGTTTAGGGGAGGAATCACATGATAAGATCATTCACCGCGTCGGCATCGCTCGCCGCGCTCATCGCCGCCGCCGCGCCTGCCTGGGCGCAGCAGACGGCCGCCAAGGATCAGGATGGCGGCATCGCCGACATCATCGTCACAGCCACGCGTCAAGCGACCAATATGCAGGACACGCCGCTCGCCATCACAGCCGTCACGGCTGAGACATTGAACGACCGGGGCCTCAAGAGCACAGCCGATCTGTCGCTGGCCGTGCCAAACGCCACCTTCCGTCGCGTGCAGGGCGCCTTCGGTCCGGGCGTCAGCGCCTTCATTCGCGGCATCGGCCAGTCGGACACGAGCCTCGGTGCGGAGCCATCCGTCGCTTATTATATCGACGACGTCTATTATCCGCTGCTGCTCGGCTCGAACTTCGACCTGCTCGATATCGACCATATCGAGGTGCTGCGCGGCCCGCAGGGCACTTTGTTCGGCCGCAACAGCCTCGCGGGTGCGGTCAACATCGTGTCCAAGGCGCCGAGCCTCACCGAGACCTCCGCCTATGTGCAGGCGACGCTCGGTTCGTACAACCGGCTCGACATCCGGGCTGGCTTCAACGTGCCGCTAACCGACACGCTTGGCCTCTCGGTTTCCGGTGTTTCCAAAACGCGCAACGGTTATCAGCGCATGCTCGATTTCCGCTGCGAAATGGAGCGCAAGGGCACGCCCGAACTCGCCGGTCGCCTTCCCTATTCGGGCGCGATCAACCTCACCGCCAACAACTTCAAGGCGGACGACTGCACGGTCGGCACGCTGGGGGGCGAGGATGCCCGTGCGATCCGCGGCAGCCTGCGCTGGGAACCAGTCGACAATGTCTCGCTGACCTTGATCGGCGACTATACGCGCGACCGCTCGGAGAACCCTGCCGACCAGCTTCTGGCCATCAGCGGTCCAGGCGCTAGCAATCTCCAGGCCCAGTCCAATTATTTCGGCGTGCCCTATGACAGCCGCTTCGTGACGGGCGACCCCTTCACCAGTTACGCGACCTATACCGATCCCGTCGGCGCAGGCGTCGCCATCCCGGCCTATGCTGCCGGCGCAGCCTACCCCGGCAGCCCCGCAACGCCCGCCAGCACCTTCCACAACGGAAGCTCCAAGCGCGGCGGCTCGGCGACGATCCCGGCCTCGCGGCTCGACAATTGGGGTGTCTCGGCGAAGCTCGTGGTGGGCCTTACCGACAGCATCGATCTGACGGCCATTGGCGGCTACCGCAAGATGACCGAGGGCCACGGCTTCGACATCGACGGATCGCCGCTCCTTCTAGAGCACACGCTGCTCAGGATCGGAGAGGATTACAAGAATTTCGAGCTTCGCCTCTCCGGCAAGTCCGATCTCATCGACTGGGTGGCAGGTGGCTTCTACTTCGCTGGCGAGGGCTTCACCCAGGTCGTCAACAATTCACCGCAGAGCGCCTTCCTCAAGAGGCAGGACCACAAATACACGCCCAAGAGCAAAGCCGTGTTCGCCAATGCAACGGTGAAGCCGCTTGAGGGCCTGGGTATCACGCTCGGCGGCCGCTACTCGCATGACGAGAAAAATGTCGACTTCAGCAACGTGCTGGACACCAATCCGACGCCCGGGCCAGGCGATACGATCTTCGAGATCAAGCCATCGGCCAACCGCTTCGACTGGAAGGCCGGTGTCGACTATCACATCACCGACGATGTGATGATCTATGCGTCCGCCGCGACCGGCGCTCGCCTTCCCGGCTATAATACGCGTCCGCAGCAGCCCTCGCAGGTCGTCTCTTTCGGTGCGGACGAAACACAGGCTTATGAGGTCGGCTTCAAGGCGGACTTGTTCGACCGCAGACTGCGCTTGAACGTGGCCGCCTTCTATACAGACTATAAGTCGCGCTATACCAACGCGAGCGGTGCGGAGGCCAATCTGCTCACAGGCAATGCTCCCCGAGCGGGCACCTGCGTGCTTATTCCCTATCCGGCAGGAGGCCCGGGCGCCACGACCTGCCGCGCGACGCCGTTCAACCCTGCCACGGAGACGCGCAACCTCGCCACCGGCGTAGGCGTACTCTCAATCCCGCGCACCTACCCTGTCAACACGCCCGGCAAGGTGAAGGGCTTCGAGCTGGAGGTTGAGCTCCGCCCCATCGAAGGCCTCGCGATCAACGCCGCGTTCGGCTACGCCAAGTTCAACTCGCCCGACCTCGAGGTCGCCACGCGCGCCAATGATCGGCTCTCCGGCCTGCCAGAGAGCAATGGCACGGTCGGCATCCAGTACCACATCGAGGCTGAGCCGCTCGGCGGATCGATCACACCGCGTCTTGACTGGTTCTACACCGGCAACATCGCCGTGAGTCCTTCCAGAAACACCTACAACCAGCCGGCCTACTCACTGTTCAACGGTCGCCTGACCTATGTGAATGACGAGCATCAGGTGACTGTCGCGCTCAGTGCCAGCAACCTGTTTAACAAGCGCTATTATCACAACTTCTTCATCTATCAGGACATCGGCTTCCCGAACGTCAACGGCCAGCCCGGGGCGCCGCGCCAGTGGGCCATCGAAATCGGCAAGCGGTTCTGATCCTTTGATCCTCCCCAAGCTCGTCTTGGGGAGGGGGAACGTCCGGGGTCTGCCAGTTGAGGACTTTGGCGCTTCAAATATACGCGTTAACCTGGGCAGCGGATTACAATGCGGCGATGTAGCCGCCATCCAATGGGATGACTGCCCCGTTGATGTAAGCGCCAGCGCGTGAGGCGAGGAAGACGACCAAGCCTTCTACATCCTGCTGCGAACCGGGGCGGCCAAGCGGCACGTAAGTTGCGATGCTCTTTTGAACCGCCTCTGAAGTGATATCCGTCAGACCTGAGGGAAATGGGCCGGGCGCAATCGCATTCACGGTAATGCGATCCTTCCCGAGCGCTTTGCACAGCGAGCGGGTCAGGTGATGGATGGCAGCCTTGGACGTGTTGTAGGCATGCGCCTCCCAATTGGGGATGTGCAGCCCGCCGATGGAACCGAGATTGATGATGCGGGCGGGCGTCTCGTCGGTCGCAGCCGCTTTCAGCAATGGCAACAAGGCCTGCGTCAGGAAGAAGGCCGCGCGGACATTCACGTCCATGACAAGGTTCCAGTCAGCCATCTTTATCGTGTCGAGGGCGCCCTTTGCATTGGCGCCAGCATTGTTCACGAGGATATCCAGCCTGTCCTCACGCTCCGCAAGTTGCCTGGCGAGCTGCGCTGGCCCCTCTTCGCTGCCGAGCTCCGCCACAAGGCCGACACAGGCGCCGCCTTGCGATGCGAGATCATGCGCACACGCCGCGATCTGCTCCGCATTGCGCCCCGTGATGTAGGTCCGCACGCCGCGCCGGACGAGGCCTTGCGCGATCATCCGGCCAATGCCGCTGCCACCACCCGTCACGAGCGCGTTTTTGCCATCCAGCGAAAACAGAGGATCGGTGGCGTTCATTAGGTTGCACTCCATTTCATTTAGCGCTTCGTGTGCCCAAAGGTCAGCGCGGGGCAATTTCAATGCCGTCCGCCGACGGGCCACTCGGCGGCATCTGATAGCCGTTGGCCGTGAGGCGAACATCTGGACGCACTTCGCAAGGTACGCAGTCCGGCCAAAATAGTGGCGGAACACGTCCGCTCACCGGATTGCGATAATGGAACCACATCGGGAGGATGCCTGGCCAGTCGATCTTCGTCCC